>CP019156.1 GCA_002844335.1 Haloarcula taiwanensis | reverse complement strand
TATATGGCAAGTTCAACGACAAAATTGCAAGCGTTATTTGGTGTATTACTATTAGTGACTGTCGGTCCCGTATCGGGAATGATGACCGGTACCGGGGCTGGCCCGTTGCAGACGGCTGGCAATGATACCCTTGGTACAAGTGCCGGAAACCAGGCCGTCACCACGGCCGGAAACGAGCCGACACAGACACAACCGACACAAACACCCGCCTCGACGGCTGGAAATGAGGCGACACGGACACAATCGACACAAACACCCGCCGCAACGGCTGGGAACCAGGCGACCGGACCACTTTCGACCAGTTGGAATGGCTCAACCGAGCCGAATGCGAGTGCTATTGAGCAGTTAGCGCCCCGGGAAAACGACTCTCACCCGTACCCGCTCGTTGGCGATAACCAGCCCACTGATCCAGATGGCGACGGTCTCTACGAAGACGTCAACGGCGATGGCGCTGTCAACATTGTCGACGTTGACGCCCTGTCTCGTCACTTGGGATCCACAGCAGCCGGTGCCAACTGGAGCGCGTATGATTACACGGGAGACAACCGAACCGACGTCGGGGACATCCAGTGGCTCTTCGTCGCCACACGCTCAACGTCCCCGAACGACACTGATGGCGATGGACTTCCGGATGCCTACGAGCGAAACGTCACGAAGACCAACCCCAGGGTAGCAGACTCTGACGGGGATGCTGTGATTGACGGCGCAGAAGACTGGGATAATGATACGTTACCGGCATATCGCGAATACCGACTCGGTACTGACCCCCGAAGCAACGATACAGACGGTGATAGGCTCACTGATGACGTCGAATCACGGCTCCAGAGCGTTGATCCGACCGACCCCGATACGGATGACGACGGCGTGCAGGACAGCGCTGCCGATCCAGATAATGACTCACTGAGCATCTACAACGAGACTGTCGCAGGAACCCTTACCAACAATCCAGATACGGACGGTGACGGCCTGCTGGATGGGACAGAGATACACCAGCTTGGAACCGACCCGCTCAAAGCGGATACAGATAGTGATGGCCTTCCAGACGGCGAGGAAGTTCGCCTCGGAACAGACCCACTCGTCGCCGATAGCAACGACAACGGCGTCAGTGATGGTGAGGAGAGCTATACCACGACGGCGACCAACGAGACGCTCGGAGTCACACTGAGCCTGACTGGCAACGGTGATATCGGCAATGGGACGACCATCGCCCCACAAGACGACCCACGGTTCAACACGTCCCGCGTAGGGAATATGAGTGCCTCGCCAGTTGTTGAACTCAATTCTGAGCAAGAGTTCTCCTCGGCTAACGTTACTCTGGCGTACAACGAGACCAGGGTGGAAAATGAGAGTCGGGACCTCGCCGTGTTCACATACGATCCTGAGGCGGGGATCTTCGTGCCGTTGAACTCCACTGTTGACGCCACTAACAACACGGCCACTGCAGAAACGACTCACTTCTCCACGTTTGCGGTCTTTGACATCTCCAACTGGGCAACGACGTATAACGCAACTGAGCCAGTGCGACAGACCGACGACGATGGTGTCAAGCCCGTCGATACGACGCTGCTTATCGATACGTCGGGGTCGATGGATAATACTGATCCGAACGGCTACGCACAACAATCCGCCCAACGCTTCGTCGGAGGGCTCTTAGATGTTGATCGTGTTGCTGTCTTGGAATTTGCCGGATATGCCGAGGTCGTCCAGCCGTACACGACGGACCACCAGGCAGCTAACGACTCGATCAGTAGCTTGGAACCGTACGGGTGGGGGACTGGAACCAAGATCGGGTCTTCTTTGAAAGACGGTATCGAGTACACAGCCCAGAATAGTAACGAATCCACGTCGGAGATACTGATATTCCTAACTGATGGGCGTGGGCCGGGTGGTCCGCAGGAAGCAGAAATTGCAGCTGAAGAGAATATCACTATCTACACCATCGGATTTGAGAGTGCGAGTAGCGACAAATTATCCGATATCGCCACAACAACAGGAGGCGAATCGTACATAGTTGAGGAAGCTGATGACCTTCCTGAGGTCTTTTGGCGTGTCGCAAATACCACCACCGAGATCAATGATACCGACGGTGACGGCCTGAGTGACGAACGAGAGACCTCTGGGATCGTCCTCGGTGGCCCGAATGGTGAAGTTATACACACAGATCCCACATCGAACGACACCGACGGAGACGGACTGTCCGACGGTCGGGAAGTCGGGCAATTCAAAACCGTCTCGTTCGTTCACAATGGCCAAAAGTACGAGGGATCGTACTTCGATTATACCGCGAATCCCATTACACCCGATACTGATTACGACGGTGTTGACGACGGAGTTGAAATTGAGAATGTAGGCAGTGACGCCACCAATCGTGATACTGATGGTGATGGTCTACATGACCTTCGAGATCCAGAGCCCACTGTAGATAATACTCCACCCTCTTTCGAAGCGAGATCTGGTCAGTGGGGTCGCTATATTCGTATCACCGAGATCAACAGTGGTGATATTGAATCAGTTGAGGTCCGTGCCAATTACTCTCCAGCGATTGGGGATAGTTATTGGGCCGGAAACAGTGGGAAACTGTTGGGTGTTCCAGATGAGATGATTGACGAGGGGTATGGTTGGGCAATTCGTTCGTACGGAGTTCGACTTGACGATGAATATCTTGTTCTAATTGATAATCCTGGGCTCATTCCAGAAGCTCCAACAGAATATTATCTGAACGTTACGGACAGTAGTGGCAATGAAATACCATACAAAGTCACTGTAGAAACGGGTGGTCCCGGAGCAGATATCCAGAAGGGTGGTGCAATGGTTATAGGGGGGTCAGCTGCCTTCCCGAGCGGTGAAGAGCCGGTTGCGATCCCAGCCGGAGCTGCAGTCCTCATTGGTGGATTGGTTATAGAAGGTGGATCGGAGGTCATAGACGGTGAGCCCTCGGTCACTTCGAGAATTATCGAAGGCGAGCTTACACTTGGTTCCAGAGCAGAAACTCATGAATTCACATCGATCAGCCCGGCCGTTTCTGGCACGTTGAACGCCCCTGTAGAGATGTCGGCGGGACGTTCTTATCAAGATGGTAGAGAATACGGCTGGGAAAGTATCCAGAACACACCCGGACTGAATAATCCCGCAGACGTACGTACAGTCCTTGAGACAGCTGTTATCGCGGAGCAGCAGGGTGAATACACTGTCACCGTTGGTGAGAACCCGAATGGCGATGGCCACATCGCACTGTATATACTGGGCTCGACGATCATCGGTGCCACCAGCGTCGAGACAGTTGGGGATACGATCGAGCGAGAGAAAGAAGACGAACAGAGTGACGAGGAACTTACCGACGAAGAGGAGATCGACGACGCACCGGGAACTGAACAGGACTGGCGGCTCAGCGAGCGCGAGAAACTCTGGATCAGGACTGTTGGTGACTTCGCCCTCGATGTCTACAAGGCATCCAACATCTACGACCAGTACTCAGACGACGATGACGATGATACTTCTGAGACGGGTGACCTTCAGGCGACGCATATTGATATGGGCAAAGGCCAGAGTACTCTCTTCGAAGTCCCCAACCCTGACGGCCGGAACAAGACACTACTAGTTGATGCTGGATCAAACGCTAGGAGTAGTCTCTGGGAAAAGCCGTACCGAAGCGATCTTACCAGCCGGATCGACAAAAACGATGCTGGAAATTATGTTATCGACCACTTGGTCGTGAGCCACAACGATACTGATCATATCTCATACGTGGACGAGGTTCTCGAGGACGACGATATAACAGTTCGCAACCTACATTTCGCAGGTGTCAAAAAAGATACTGTACAAGAAGAGGATGTCGACAAGGCAGTCGGCTCAGAGACAGATACTGGTGTGCTCAGAGCCGGAGATAGAATTACGCTGGGGGATGCGACTGCAGACGTACTCAATCCCAAAGTGACAGAAAATGGAAATCCCAACCAGAATTCGATCGTCTTGCACGTACAATACAAAAATACTGAAGCTCTAACAACGGGAGATATCAAAGGAAGCACAGAAAGAAAGATTGTGGATAGATATGGCAATGAACTTGAGTCGATCGATTATCTGTCGGCCAGCCATCACGCGACAAGCGGGAATAGCGGACAGGTGGTCACAAAACCACTGCTTGAAGCAACGAATCCGAAGAGTGTGATAATATCAAATAAAAACGAAGATACGCCAGACGAGAGCAGTGAGTTCGCACCAGACTGTGGTCCTCTTACTCGAATGACTAATTTCAACACTAATACATATTGGACGGCAATCCATGGGGATATAACCTACAGTGGGGACCAAGTTGTGAGAACAGACAAAAACATTGGTACCAATGACCCTGCCGTCCTGCAGAACAAGATCACATACTGTAGCGGGTGAGTTTTGAAGGTAGAAAATATAAGGCTATAAATATGATATGGATGGAGGATTTCGCGACGGCAGAGAAAGAAGAAGTCGAAGGGAGATTCGATCTCTCAACGACAGCTGTGACGCCAGTTCAAATCTCAAAAGAGTTCTTACCAAGCAGAGCTCGGTACCTCCGAGCATGGTACCGGATCTCGATTTCGATCAAGACTTATTCAGCCGAAAAAAACATCGAATCAACCATTGGCCCTCAAATTGCCGTCCTACGACTCTGGGGTGATGTTTGGAAACAGAATAATAAAATCTACCTCTACTCTGATCCTGCTAGTGAAAACGTTCGCGGATATCTTAATCTTGAGCCTTTTATGCTCTCGTGGACGGAGGGCAACGACATAGAGCGCATACCAGACGAGTGCCAAATTACACTTGAGATCGAGTACGACCCCGGCAAGACATTGAATCGAACATCATGCCCGGAAGTGGTGAGGGAAGCAGACCCAGAGATCGGGTGCCGAACAGAGCTTTCGGAGACTGGAATTACTGTCGATTACAGGGGCCAAATTAAGGGAGAAGGCTGGAATCATCGGCTCCCAATGGATATCAAATATGCATATCCGATTGACGATCGGTTACTTGTCTTGCTCCGGAGGGGGACTGAGGGCGTTAGTGATCCAAATGTAGAGTGTAAACCTTCCAGAAATATCTTATACTTTGACTCAGGCGGTAATATTAAATGGAGAGCCCAACCGAGCAAAGCTAACGATGGTGAACAAACTCACTATCGCAACCTCTGGCGGTACGACGACCGGCTTCTGGCGAGAACCGCCGCTCAATCATACGTAGAACTGGACGCTGAAACCGGATCAGTCATCTAAAATGTTCCCCTGCATACGGATTAGCGTAAAGAATGAACCGAAAGGCTCTTGCATAACTCAGCGAAACACATTGATGACGAAGCAGTCAAGAAGGCCGTGCAGCGGTGCTCCAGCGAGGTTCAACGTCCGTACGAACCCGTTGGCTGTCCTCATCTAACGCTTCTCTGAGGAGGTCTGCGAGTTGCATGGACACTTCTCGCTACGACCTCCTCGCTTCTCAAACTCGCTCAACTAGATAGTGCCGTTGCGACGGATTACTACTGCGTCCACGACCGGGATGCGTTCGTCCGGACCTACGCCGATAACCCCACCGACCTGACTGATGGTAGTGCTGGTGAACGAGTCTCTGTAGAGCTGATGGAAGAACGGGGATACGAGATCGTCTGGCCTGAAGGTGGGTTCGACGAAGGAGACACCTCAGAGATCGGTCCAGACGTCATTGCTTACGACGAAAATACCGGAGAATACGTTATTGTCGAGGCCAAGACAACTGGTAGCACTGATGCAGTTGGCATCTCGTTGTTCAACACTGATGCGTACGATGGCGACCCACAGCTTTCGGAGGAGTGGATCGAGAATAGTATAGAAAAACTTGAGAACCAAGGTCAGTTGGACAGCTCTACGGTTGACGAGCTCATCTTAGCGCTTGACAATGGGAATATACGTCAAGAGGTGGTATTCGTCCGGGATGTTGAAGGATCAAGCACGCGAACACTAGCAAATCCGCGTAGCGACTCATCAGACATTAGTAATAAGTCAGTGATTGGAGTTGACGCAGTAACAGTCATTGACCTCAAAGCTGAAGGGGATAGCAATGACTAATTTAAATTCAGATCAAAAGAATCAGGCTGAAAATCTCCTGAATAAGAAGCGCCGCCGATTGAGGCTTCGGAAGTCAAATTTCGAAGAAGGAGGGGTAGAGCGCGAGTTATCAAGTTTCTTCAGCGGTATTGCCGGTAGTGCACGCAATATCGGTATATTGGAACTCGCAGTCGGTGACAGAGATGCCGCAAAGGAGGCTTTTGCCGACGCCACGACGTATTATGAACGGAGTGCGGCTGAAGACTCTTTGCCGGTCCATAGCGCCCGCCAACGAATGCAAGGAATGTACACCGCATTGCTGGCTGGCGAAGAAGCAGCTCTCATTAATCTCGCCGAATCGATGCAAGCGCTTGCTGCTGAGGAAGATTGTGATCCGAATGACCAATGGGCTGACCGCTATTTCCTCGGTTGGTGTCTCTCCGGCGCAGTGTTGGGTACTGTCAACGATGCTGCACTGGCGGGATTGGAGACTGTCAACGACGAGAAACCCGGAGCGCACGCACACTACGGGCAGGCAGTGCTATCGACCGCACGTGGTATCCGCGACGACGAACCGGCAGCTATCCAGTCGGGTATCGAGTCGATGGTCACGTTCCACGAACAGGACATGGACGCAGACAACGTCGTTAAGCAAATCATGTCCGTGGAGGCGACCGCATTGGCGATCTTAGGACGAGCGAAGGGATATTCACCAGCCATCTCCTCAGAATTTATCCCAATGAATCTCGTCGAAGCGAGTGCCGCAAGCTTCCATTTATAGTCTATCAGGGGCTCTGCTGGATCAATAGAATCTGAACGTACAGAATAGCTCTATCTGGTGGCTAAAGCCACGATATCATGAAAGTCCTCATCCCCTCCTGCTATCTCTCCGAGTAGTATAACCATGATCAACCGCAATTGGGGATTGGTGGAACACCTCTACATCTCTGACGAACACGGAGGCGTATCTTTCACCGTCAAAGACGGCGATATCGAGGTCGAGGCGAAACAGGATGCACCGACGGACCCCTCCCACTGGTCACCAGACAGTTCAGAACAGAGCAGAATCACGCCCGCCCACTCAGCTCGCGTAACGCCATAGGGAACACTCTCGGTATCGTCATTGCCAGAATACTGTCTAACGTAGTATTTAGCCAGACTATTTAATATCGCTCCCGTTGATTAATGAAATATGCGCGAACTTCTGGACGAAAAATCATGTCTGGAGACGTTCGAGGAGATTTCTGATGGGTACCGAGCAAATTTCTATCACCCAGAGATGAGTGAGAAAAAGAGCGAGGATGTTGCTCCATACGAATTTTGTGACGTTCACTACACACTGTTACCGATGGAGGGACGCCATCATAGCGCTCTGTATTCGATTCGGCTCAGGCTGAGTGCAGAGCCAACTGACACACCAAATGAAATCGGCGATACTGTTTCCACCGCCGAACTCCCTGTTGAAATACTTGATCGCGACAAGCATATCAAAATTAGAGGTCGGGACGATAACGGACTGCTCCTAGTCAGACACCTCCATTTTTCCTCGTGGTGGGACGGCCACGACGCCTCCGAATACGAGTACCTGACCATCGAACTCGAATATCTCCAGCAGACACAGACCAAGCCCGATCCAGACCCAGAATATATCGAGGACTGCCGACAGTCGTTCCAAGAACAGATCGACCGCTTTGACGGCATGTCCGTCAACGATACTGCGTTCTAGCGTCGATGCCTCCATATCGAGACCGATAACCAGCCCTATCAGCACCAAGACAATTCAGGAGGCGAGCAAGAGAAAGAGGATGGACAGAGAGATGAGGAAAAATGGCTTGCGGTGGCGGCACATCAACTTAGAGGCCGATACGATGCAAATGTTCAGCACGAATCGTACATAGGATCCGCGCCGCTCCTCGACGATGTTATCTGCTACTCTGGTGCAACGACATCTTCACATGTCGGACACTCGGCCCAGATACCCTCCGTGCCGTCATCTTTCTCGTATTCAACCAGCAGCCACGGAGTTGTGATACGCTCGCCACAGTCTGGGCACCGGCCGAGACGCTGCGTGTCATCAGGCATGGAAAGGGGACGGAAGGAGCGTGTGACAGTGTTCCTTCCACGCAAAAATTGCCTATCCTCGGATATAAGCGTTTAGCCACTGCCTCGCGCCAATCAACAGGAACGTGTGCCCTGCAGTCGCGGTCACCCCACCCAACCGCTGGGCAGTATAATAGAGGGCCTTACTCGTCGTCTTCCTTGCCTGCCTCGTCCTCCTCGGGCTGAACACCCCGAAGCCGACCACCGATTTCCTGCTCGTACTCTTCTAGGAGCTTGTAGAACTCCGCAATCGTCTCCGCAGCGGTCTCACCCTTCGACTTGATCGTCATACTGTCTTCGTCTCGCGTCCCGGTTCCTCGTTTCATCCGGGCCTCCATACTGCACCCAAAGTCCGTTCGTTCGACCTTTTCGACTGAGTCTGGCTCTGTGTCTGATTCTTCTGACATGGTTCTTCTCGGGACGCTCTCACTGGAACGCCCCGCACCCGACTGGGGCACACAAAACAGCCGTCAATCGCTGCCCTCGAACGCACCCAGACTAGCCTGCTCACTCGGAACAGACACCGTAGCCGGTGGTGTTCGCTCTTCAGAGCCCGTGTCTGTCCCCTGAGTTGGGCTGGACTCGTTCTCCGCCTCGACCGTATTCTCGAAGGCGTCGGTCACCCACTCGTGAAGCTCCTCAACTTCCTCGTCGTCGAGTTCGCGAACACTCCCACCCAGCGAAGAGTACGAGGTCTGCCACGCTCGCTGGAACTCGACAGTCAGTGAGTCGCCCTGAATAACGTAGGCGTCCAGATTCAGGAAACAGCAGTTCAGCACCGTCATTCGGGCACACAGTGGGTCCTTGTCTTGCCCGACAAACAGCGCGTCTGGCTGCTTTCGACCGGCGACCAGCAGTGTTCGACCGCTCCCACAGGCTGGGTCACAAACCGTCTGCCGGTCCTCGGTATTGCTCTCGTCTCCGACGCCGGCGATCTCGACCATTGTCTCGCAAACAGAGTGGGGTATGAAGTGCTGTCCGAACGCATCGCTGGACATCCCGTATTCCTCGTAGACAGCACCCAGAACGTCAGCGTCGGTAGCCGCCATCCGTTCTTGGAGCTGGCCGAACGCCTTGGCGAAGAGGTCGACCGAGCGCTGCCCGCGTGGGTGATCCATGTCGCCGCGCTCGCGATAGTCGTCAACGATCTCCAGATACGGGTCGTCTCGGTCCTGTAGCGCGAACAGCATGAGGTTGACCCAGTCTCGAAAGACCGTGTGCGCGCTGTGCCCGCGCTGGCGAATTTGCTCAAGCGTTGCAACAATCTCGTCGACGTCGATCTGTGGCGAAGCCATGCTCTCTCAGCCACCAGAGAGTCACAAAATCTGGCCTGCCGACAGTCGTGAATCTGGTCAGTTGTAGTACTTATTCTCCCAGTCGCACCGGGCTTGAATCTCTCGACGCCCACGATTGGTGATTATGTAGCCATTCGTCCGTCCGTCTTTCTTCCCTTTCTCGACGAGACCTTTGTCGATGAGCGTATCCAGATTTGGATAAAGTCGGCCGTAATGAATCTTCTTCTCGTAATATTCTTCAATTTCGTCTTTGATTGCGACACCAGCGGGTTTGGATTTCCCAGCAACTACGAACAATAAGTCTCGTTGAAATGCTGTCAGGTCGTGCATATTCGCGGTTACAATATTACATATATGAGCATATTGGTATGAGAGCGCCGTTTTCACTCCACGTCGTACAGGTCCTCAACCCCCCGTCGGTAGTAGTCCTGGCTGGAGTCTGGAACTGGATCAGCCTCCTCCAGATGCTTCGCGATGATGCTGGTGAACTGCTTGGGCGGCTTCCAACTGTCATCAATTTCGCGGGCCTCCAACTGCCTCATGACCGCATACTCACCGTCGGCGGTAACGTACAGGACGCGAATTCCCGGCTTCTCGCTCAACGGGCCCCTGAGTAGCTTCCCCGTTCGTGTATTGACCAGCCACTCAAGTAAGAGCCCAGCCCGACACTGGATTGCATACAGTTGCACTTCGTTCTCCTCGGGAGATTCTGTGCGACCGTTGTCGGCCCACGATTGGGGTAGCGACCGATTGTCAGTCTCATCTTTCCAGCGCCACTTCAACTTTTTCGGCCCCGTGTTCCCTCGTCGGTATCCACTACTCATTGTTGGATTCTCTCAGTCACTAGAGAAACACAAAATCCGCTCTGTATCGCCTCTATAGCAACTTTTTTGCTGTTTGAGAATATATGTATTAGTACGCGGACTCATCATGAAAACAGCCGAGTCCCCCACTACGACTAGCGAGTGTTCGCCCCCAGATCAGTGGATATCCCGCCAGCCCAGCGGGACCCGTGATCTTGACTTCCAGCAGATCCGACAGCGTCGGTCAGCAACGTGGAACGCTGCCCTCGATGCCAGTGTCGATGTAACGGAGGGTGGTCGTCCGGACCTGTTTCTCGTCTCCGTCGACGACGACTGTCCGGTTAATTGCTCGCTGGCTGAGCATCCCAACGGGACCCACGCCGGCTGGTGCAGCTGCGAAGTCTTCCAGGCGACGACCGTCTGCCCACATCTCTGTGTTCTCCGCCAGCACGCTGCCCTCGGTGATCTCGACCTGCCGATGCGGGACTAGCAGTAGAGGCAACTCAGTCGTCGCTCATCGAGACGCCGGCCAGCAGTCGGACGTCGACGCGCCCAGTCCGATCGTGGTCAAGACACTGGCACAGTCGTTCTCGAACCGTTGCCTGCGAACACGGCTCGACATCAACACCTAATCGTTGGTCGTCTCGAATCTGAACGTACTCTGCGTCAACGTCCAGCGGGGTGTGCTCAACCCGGCACCAGATTGTCTTCGCTCCGGCTTGGTCTAGCTCGGTCACGTACCGAGCAGCCACCGCTTCGTGGCGAAGTTCGACAAGGACTCGTTCGACAAACGATGCGACTTTCGTTGGCGACCGTGGCGCTGGGACCGACGCAAAAACACTCGAAGAGTCGTGCTGTGCCGCCGATTTTGGAGTATCAGTAACTGACATATGTCTCTCTCAGGACGTGCTTGCTGGCTCGCCCTGCACCCTCGCCGGGGCACGCAAAACAACGGTCGCGAGAATTCATTCAACGATATGCTCCTCGATCTCTTGGAACCACTGCCGGGCCGTCGTAATATGCACATCCAGCGGCTCGCAGATCGTCGCTTGCGTGAGCCGGATGTCTGACTCTTTCCCGGCGAGGTACAGAGCGCCGGCTGCGACACCGTCTGGTCGTCCGTTGACCGCTGTTGACTCGGTTGCCTGTTCTGCGAGTTCGAGTGCCCGCTGACGAATATCCGGCGCAACGTTGAATGGAAGGTCCGAACAAATCCGCGCCACCCAGTCCACCGGGAGCGACACCGGAATCGGGAGGTCAAGTTCTGTCAGGAACGTCCGGTAGCAGTTCCAGATATGTGAGTCGGAACACCGTGCAACGTCGGCTACCGTCTCCATCGTCACGAGGCCATTGCATCGGCAGGCAGCGTACACAGCGGCCGCTGCACCGCCCTCAATCGACCGCCCGATTAGGAGGTCCTTGTTCTGGGCTTCCCGGAAGAACGTAGATGCCTGCTCTTTCACCGCCTTGCTCTCAGACAGCGCACTCGCGATGCGTCGGATTTCGCCAAGCCCGTGAGCGAGATTCCGGTCGCGCTTGCTGGTGAACTTCGACCGGCCATGGAGCCGCCGCTGGCGAGCAAGCCGTCGACGCCGTCTCGGAGAGATATCTGCACTATCGACGCTCCCGATGTTCGTCGACAGGCCTCGATCATGCCGAGTGGCCGTCCGGGGTGCGCCCGTGCGCTGCTGTTCCTCCTTGTCGTACGTCCGCCATGCTGGCCTGCGGTCGATCTGGTCTTGATCGGTCACTAGGCCACAATCTATACAGTGCGTTTCTCGGCCGCTGCTGTCGAGCGTGCCGCCACACTCGGGACAGCCCGGCATAGCTGCAGACAACGCCGTCTGGACAGTTTGTGAAGACATATTTCGAGACATCCTCTCACCTGACCCGAGGGGCAGAAAACACGCTGTGGCGCCCGGTTAGGCGTCTGGCAGTTTTCCATCCGGGCGGGGGACTCGCTGGGCGTCGATCTCGATCTCGACCCGGCGACGGTGTTTGCATCGCTCGGCCTCATCGGGACAACTGCACGTCTCCTCAAGCACATCCACCTCGTACCGGCTATCCGACGCCGAATGAACCTCGTAGCGGCCGGGCTTTGCGAGGAAGGAAACGTCGATATCTTCCTGCTTCGCTCGTTTCGTGCGTGGTTCGTCCTCGGAGGTGACAGCCAAGGGGTCCTCGTTGGCGTCCGTGACGCCGCCGTCGTCGAACCGAACCTGCATGACTCCACCGTCAGCGACTGCTTTTCGTGGTTCGCCGTCGACGTGCAGCCCGAACTGGTCGTCTAGGGCGTCGTCGTCCACCCACTGCGGGATCGGTCTCTTGCCGGTCGCGAAGGCGACTCGTTTCTGGTGCTTGCACTCCTTGTCGGGGTTGTACTGCTTCCACTTGCACTCACAACCCCCTGTTCGGGTGTCAACAAGGTACTCTGAGCCGGAGCCAGAGTTGACCAAGAAGAGGTCGTCGGCGTTTCGTGCCCGACCAATCGAGTCCAACACGGTCATGACTTCGGTCAGTGCCCGAACGGTCCGGTTGTTCGGGTCAGCCTCCTCCAGTTCGCTCTCGTCGATACTGCTGGCGTCGCTACGGGATTCTGTGGTAGCCATGAATGACAGGCGGCACGCCCTCTGTGGGACGCCCCTCACCCCGCTGGGGCACAGAAAATTCGGCGACTAGAGTTGTTGAAATGGACGGCTATTCTCGACTTAAAACGGGAAGCACAGGCTGTAGGAATGGTCGAAAATGCCAACCGTCTATTGTAACTCTCCGAAAAATGAGACACAATGCAGGAGGTTTGTACTATGCTGACCACGATATTAAAACGGGCTCAGGAGGGACTGCTACTCTCAGTATCGTTCTTGAGAACCTGTGGGATTGATTCTTATGCGATGCCAGAGATTATTAATTTGATGGCAACTTCAGTATCCGAATACGTTGATTACGAAGAAGACGACGGTGTTGGAATCTGGAAGATTGAGGATCTGCCCGCAGCTATCGAAGCAGGCGATATGGAAAAGGCAGAGCAGCACTACGTTGAGACAGCCAGTGACCCAGAAATGGAGAGCGTTGTCGTCACCATCGGTGGCGTAGAAGAGATGGATTCCAAGGTGTTGGACCATGTCGAAGACAATTGGACCGATGTAGCTGAACAGTCGGATGTCGACTTCACAGCTTATGTTGCTGATGGGATTGCACGACTCTCGATCAGCCAGAAAAATGAAGCTGATAATGTACTTACGAAGGGATTCAAAGAGTTTGAGCCCGCACTTGAGTGGGCGAAAGAAAAACAGAACTCCTGAATTGCCAGTAGCCAGAACGTTTTGTTTCAAATCTTACTAAATTACTGGCGTGTCCTCTTCTGGACAGTTTCTCCCAAATATTCAATTATTGTTATGAATTTGAGCGAGGAGTAAGCACGCTTACTGAGCAGGCGTTGCAGCCAGCATCATGGCTAAAGAAACTGCCGTTTCGCCGCCTGTCAGAGTTCGGTCGCCTGCATCTGCTCGTGTGCGTCGGGATTGACCACCGGGATGACGCCCTCGACCTCTTCCTTGCCGTACTCCTCACGAATTAGGTCGTGTATGTCGTTCGCGAGAGCAACGGCCTCGTCTTGCTTGTTGGGACTCGCCTCGTTCTCAGGAAAGTCTGCTGGCCCGACACCCTCCACGACGATGAACAGGTGGTCGTCACTCATTTTCGACCGCCTCGACGAGCAGCGTCGTTTCGGGCAGGTCGTCCCGAGAGGTCGACAGGAACTTGGACGTTTCTAGCGTTTCCTCGATCAACTCGACCAGTTCCTCCGAGACATCGCCAAAGTGAACGATGGCGTCGGGATCGGGGTAGTTGTCGTACTGCTGTGCAGCCGTCTTGTCCGTCTTGTTCTTACTCATGATCGGTCAGCAGAGCGCCCTCAGTGGGACGCCCCTCACCCCGCTGGGGCACAGAAAATACACGGCGGCTCGTTCCCTGCCATCCGATTCATCGCGATGAGCCTCACCTACCTCCTGAAGCGGGACCGCCGGACCGGCCTGCCGGTCCAAGGTGGAGCGTGTCCCCCGAGCGCTTGCGCTCGGGAACCGTGAGCGTGAGAGTGAGTGAAAGAGTGGCTGGTACGGCTCCTCGATTATTCCGCGATTACGTTCCCGTCCTCGTCGATGGCATACCTGAGTGGGTACACGTTCCCGTCGATATGCGTGGCCTTCTTGGGCAGCGTCTCGTTCAGCCACGCTTCCCGGTCGGCGTCGGTCTGGATGTCCTCGTTCGGGGAGTGGACGCTGAACAGGTCCATGCTCACCCAGCGATTGACCGTCAGCTCACCGGACGGGGAATACACCTTCACGCGCTCCTTTTCAGCGTCAACACCGACGACGGCGAGTGCAGACGTGTCCTCGGTCGTTTTCAGTCCATCACCGATATCCACGGCATCAGGGTCGATATCGAGGTCGTCGCACTGCTGTACAGCCGTCTCGTCCGTCTTGTTCTTACTCATGATCGGTATGCGGCACGCCCTCTGTGGGACGCCCCTCGTCCCGCTGGGGCACAGAAATCACACGATGGCTTGCTCCTCGGTATCCGATTCATCGCGACGGATCTCGCGTGCCCGCTCTCGAAGGCGAGACTGCACTGGCGTCCGGTTCTGGTGCTGGTTTTCGTAGGCGAGATACTGCTGGATCGTCTCGATTGAGTGCATACAGTTGATCCCAGCGACGATTGGCTGGAGGTGGTCGGCGTCCAACAGCCGCTCGGGAGGGAGTATATCAAGAATTGGGTCACGAGAGTCGCTCATGTGTCCCCTCCCCGAAAATCGTCAAGTGTCGTCCTGCGTTTGTACCGACAGTCGGGGTAGTGAGCCAGAAGCGTCTCGTCGACGGCGTCCCAGAAGCCGATTTTATGCGGCGCAACTGACTGCCAGAACCGGGCGCGTGCCAGTGCTGCTGTAACTCGCTGGCGTTCCTCGCGACGCCACTGCTCGCGCTCGATCATCGCCATGCCGACGCTCCCTCCGGTCGATCCGCCATGTACGAGCTGGCAAGCTCCAGCCCGGCGTCGAGTGACCGGCCCGTCCCGACCAGTTTGGTCGCCCGTTCGAGCGTCCAGCCAGCATCGCTTCGTTTCAGCAGGACTGTCGCTCCGGTGTCGGGAATGTGCCACCCGATCGTGTCGTTGCCAGCGGCGAGAAATTCCCACTCACCCACAGCGGCCTCCTGTGCCGCGCTCTGCGTGTCAATCAGCACATCCGAGCGTGGGCCACCAGCGCCGAAATCGCCCAACGTGGCCGTTCCTACTACGTTCATGCAGCGACCTCCCGGCGGTCCCAACCGGCGAGGTCGACTTCGATGGCGCTGATGATGGTTGTGACCTGTTCCTCTAGCGTATCTGCCTGCTCGCCGTCGACGTCCAGGAGCGAGCGAAGTTCGAGTACGTCCGGGAGGTCGATACTGTCTGATCGCCGGGCCACCATACGGAGGACAACCGCTTCAACATCAGCGCTGTCGGGCTGCCCCCGAACAGTCGTCGCGATGGACTCGACGAACTTTGGGACGGTTCGCTGCGACAGGTCTTCCGAACGACGGTAGGACATATTTCGAGACATCCTCTCACCCGCCAGAGGCACACAAAATGAGGGCTCGCTGCCGCTGTGAGTGAAGTTTTTATTTACTGTGCTGGCTGAAATACCTGCTCAATAAGACTGCATACATAGTGCTGGCGTCCAATTCCTTCGGATGACACTTGGTTTAATTTTGAATTAAAGATTATCTAGAATAACCAAACAGACAACCGGAACAAAATTTGCGGTGATGATAGCTAAATCACCCTTTCGAATGGTAAGTCCTTGGAAGGTGAATAACAAGTCCTTCCGTGCGTATTCTGTCGGAGTTTTTGACTCGAAGTATCTGCGCATCCAAACGCGGAGAACGACGATAGAACAGATCGAAACGACACCTGCAGAGACAACCAACCCAGTTATTTCTTCTGCTGTGTAAAGTTTGGTAAGGAAGATAACAAACGCTGCGATTGTAGCAATATCGAAGTATCTCATCGATTGTTCATAATGATAGCTTAGTAGCGCCGTATACTTGATATTCTCAGCACTAGCAGGTGAATCGCCAATCACGTCGAATTCTGGTTGTTTCTGGAATTCTCCTTCGAACTTTCCTTCTCCACCAGCGGTAGCCATCTCAACCACAATAGTAGACACGAATGGTGTTATTTCAAGAATTAGGCCGGGACTTGGGAAATTCATATAAATTTGATTTCAGAGTGCAATGTTGGTCCCTTCCTACTATCTTCAGCTGCCTGTTCCGTATCAACGGTCATCGACAACTGAATAAGCCCCATTGTTGAGGAGCCACCTGCCTCTCTCTTAGCAGGAACCTGAAACTGATACTCGGTTATGTTGTTCCCCTTTGACGGGGCAACATGTGCTTTTTCGACATATTCGTAGGATTCGCCGTCGCCCTCGTTCTTAGATATTAGAGTAATGTTCTCATTCAGACTACGAATCCGCACTTCGACAGTAGATACATGGCTCCGCCAATTTATTATCCCCGTTCGTTGAGTGCCTGTTTCTCCCTTCGAAAGACAACAAACTTGCTCCGTTTCGCCCATACATGTCCTCACTTCGATCATACCATATTTGCCCTTGTCACATTCGTAACAAGAGTTCCCCTCTAATTCCTGTATTTGCATTACTTTGATGAATTTAGCTTATTGCGAGCTTCGCGGTTTGGCGGAACGATTCGCTTATCAGATCATCGGTAGTGTCTATTCTGCTTATCGGGTCTATGTCCACATCTAATGCGGTTGCGGTAGCATACTGAACCAAGGCTGCCCGAAGCTGTCCATAATCAGCTTGACTTTCAGTCATATATATTGTGATCTCATCACCCCTGTCCCCACTACCAGCCTCCCAAGTGACGGTATATTGGCTATTATTGGCTTCCGTTCTGAAGAACAGGCACGTATCAGAGTTGGCTATTTCCAGTAATTCACTACACTTTCCC
This sequence comes from Haloarcula taiwanensis, assembly GCA_002844335.1. Classification (NCBI taxonomy): domain Archaea; kingdom Methanobacteriati; phylum Methanobacteriota; class Halobacteria; order Halobacteriales; family Haloarculaceae; genus Haloarcula; species Haloarcula taiwanensis. The sequence continues at coordinate 112,638 of CP019156.1, read as the reverse complement.
CGAATCCACTCATCCGATTCACGGGTTCGCATTTCACTCAATGCATCTTCTGGAACTGCTGTATCGCTCTGCACAACCTCTTTGAATGAGTCGAATGAAGGCGCTGACGACCTCCAGTATATAGATAGAGACTCACCACTAATTCTCTCAAGGACCGCACGAAATTTTGATCCAATCTCTAATGACTGTCTAGTAAAATCCTTCTCAATTCCTGCTACTTTGCCCTCCTCTTCACTTATCTTCTTAATCTGATCGAAGGGGCCTACTTGGGATTCATTCGGTTCAGCAAATTGTGAAGTGGTGGATTCGTCAAATATCCGTTCTATATCCAGAGTGGATTCGTCCGTATACTCTGGATAATTCCCATATACGTATCTAATTAGATCTGAAAGTGATTTGTCTCCGTGTTCCGAGGTGATTTCATCTGCTTCTTCGAATACCCTATTAAAACCCTCTTTGTTTAGAAGGGCTTTTGCAAGTTTGATTCCGTCTGGCGTAAGTGAATAATCGATTCTGTAATTTCCTACCCTATTTATTGTTCTACTTCTGCGGATACGGCCCTTATTAATCCAATTTTCAATATCCCGCTCCAACTGATATGAATATGGGCCAAATTTGTAGGGAACGAATTGATATTTCTCTGGGAGACCTGATTCTTGCTGACCAAGGAAAACCAATTTCTGGAATCTTATTGAACCGCTGATACCCCCCGATTCAGACGTGTATAGATACACGATCGGCAGGGGTGAAGACATAATCTGTAGTCTGAATCAATTCGGACCATACTAAAGTATTGCCAAAATATCGGAAACCTATTGCATAGTAGTTCACCTGTACTGCTCATTAGCAGATAAACAGATTCACCGATTTCGGGGGACTGTCGTCAGCTACCCAATCCACCCGCCGATCTCGACCTGTGTACTGTCTGCCGGAGCATCGCCTGCTGTCTTCGCAACTGAGTCAAACGGGGGCTCGACGAGACGCGGCACTTCATCGTCGTATCTCCGGTCAAGGCGTTTCACACAGTCGACCGGCAGGATAGGACTGCACTCACTGCAAGAGTGCGTTGCCCCGTCGAAGCCGTTGATACTCACTGACCAGGAGATAACGCTCGCGAGTCGATACGTCTCCGCTGCTGGACGACGAGAACTGGCAGACCGGCAGCCAACAGCCCCGCAGACATCGCAGGTAAGCAGATGGTCTCGATCTGCCTCGTGGAAGAGCGAAGCGGCCTGCTCGACGTTGTCGCGGCCCTGAAGCGCACACTCCCGACAAATGGTGAACCGGAACACGCCGTCTTCTCGGTCGACCTCGTCGGGCCACCGGACATAGGTGTACGCTTCGCCGGAGATATCAGCCTTGTCTCCACAGAACCGACAGCACTCAGCCGTTGCCTCGGGCTGGACGTCGGTCACTGAGACCACCGTGCAAGTGTTGACTGCTCGCGAGCAGTTTCGACAGGACAGAGAAAGCGCCACTTGTAGCGCTCACGAATCGGCTTGTCCTCGCGGTTGCTTGCCTGTCCCGGTTCTCGGTAGCCCGTACAGGTCCAGCCCTTGTCTTGCAGCGCCCGAACCATCGCGCCGTCGTAGTCCGAGCGCACCCACGTCAACAAGAAGCGAGTGTCACGGTCGTCAGCCTGCAAGAAGTGCTCTTGTGAGCGGGCTAGCGCTGCCGACGCGAGGTTTGGCATTCGAACGCCCATGCAAATCCGCGCGGCCTCGACGAGCGAATCGCCGGATACCACTTCGCTGTCAACGACTGGTGTGTCCGTCAACGGAAGCACCTGCCGGGCAGTCGCCCGAATCTCCGCTGGAAGACTGTCGATCTCGACGGGCTCGGGACAGAGCTGGCCGTCGACGCCGTACCGGATTCGCTTCTTTGAGATGAGCGGGTAGCGGTACGTGATGGCCCCGACTAGCGAGTCCTGAAAGTACAGCCCGTGATGAGCGAGATTGACCGACGGCAGCGACTCCATGTATGAGTGATGCGCCTCGTAGACAGCGGCTGCGGTCTCTCTGTCGATTGGCTCGACGGCGACATGATCGGCAAATCGAATCCCGAGGGGTGCCGTGAACGGGTCACCGTTGGCGTGAATCGGACAGGAACACTCCCCTGTGTCTGCTGGCGGGCGATGCTGGAACGACTGTGCTTGCGTCGACACTGAGTGTGTGGACATCCTCTCACCCGCCAGAGGACCACAAAACTGCTATCGAGTTACCAGGGGGTGATCACAATGCCGGCGTCTGGACCTTCGATATACACTGGTTCGCACCCTCGGTAGAAGATCGTGAACCGCTCAGGCTGGTACGCAGGATGCTTCGCAAGCGTTGCGATTGCACGGCTCACGTCGGCTGGTGGGAACTGTGGGTCGCCTGACCGGAGGGCAAGACGACCAGACTGGAGTACGTCCCACGACTGGAACTGATAGTCAGCTGGGGGAGTGAACGTTTCTCGGGCTGTTGCGACAAGATACTCCGCACCGTCGACGACCTTTGCAGCTATCGGATACCGGGCAGACTCTGGACACACAGTGAGAGACCCATCGAGCGCGGGGACCACTTCATCTTGCCAGACAAATGGCGATGGTGGCTTGGCGACTGGAATTGGTTGCTCGTCGACGGGCAATTCGCTGCTGTTCGTGGCTGATCCATCACGGGCTTTGGAGGTTGGTTCTGTCATCCTCGCACCCGCCAGAGGAACAGAAAATCGTCAGGCTCAGCGTGTTAACCAACAAAAGCGATGAGTGTTGGTTAACAAGGTCGATATCGTGTGTTTGCGTGCTACTCAACCCCGCCGTCGGTCGCAAGACTCGTTTGTCTCGTGGCAAGGAACCGTTCGGGGACGTTCTCGAATGCATCCAGCCCAACCTGCTCAGTCCCCTCGACGTCGACGCCACTGTGGCCTGTTTGCCACGTAGCAGAGTCGCGCTCGAGGCCCCCGTCAAAGGCCGAGAGTTCTGATCGTCGGGCTGGAGCCGCTGCTGACGAGAGTTCTTCGGCCCGGTCTGAAAGCCAGCCCATCTGGTCGAACATCCCGTCGAAGTCCCGCTCCTGGAAGGGGAAGCGAACTGTCGCTTTCGGGGGAAGAGCAGTGTAGGTCTCTCGCCCAGTCCGAATCGCAGTTGGTCGGCCGTCGAAGATGTCGCGCTCACGCAGCGCGTCGACGTAGTCGCTGCCGGCCAGAACGACCAACTCCCGGCAGGGGGACTCCTGCTGATCGGCAGCATAAGGCCGCCGGAGCCAATCACCGAGAGACGAGTGGACACGGAGCGCCCAGCGGTCAAGGCGGGTTTCGACCTGTTCCCCTGACGGCAGCCGATAATTGGCTTCTCCCTCGATGGGTTCGCCGCGCAGGTCCTCAATGGGCGTATCGTACGGAGCGACCGTCTGCCGGGGCATCAAGATCCCGTGTTCTGCAGAGAGAACCGCCCAGGTGTTCGCTCGTCGGTCAGCGGTTCGAGCCCACTGGACAGCCGCCTCAGCATATGATCGCTTGACCGCGAAGTACGACGAAGTGTAGAGGTCGCGAACTGCAACTGGCTGGTCGGTTTTCGCATCGCCGCATCCAATCAGTACGAAGCGGCCACGAGTCCGCTCAGTCTGTGTGGTCGTCATCTGTATCTCCCTCACCCAGAAAGGGAGTCACAAAACTCTCTGTGACGACACGTTCGGCTCTAGCCGTAGACCTCACTGGGAGTGAGTCCTGCCCGGTATTCCACTCTGTCTCGCTCGTGTTGGCTCCGGTACGCGAGCGTCTGTCCGTTCTCGTACTCGACGACAATCGCATCCTCAAGGCCACTCACAGTCGCTCTCGACCCGTCAGCAGCCCAGACAGGGTCCATCGGTTCCGCTGTTAGCGGGGACCGGTCTTTCTCCACGGTGGGCCACACCCCCCGCGATTTCCAGTATGACCGGATGTGTCGCAAGCTCTCTCGAACCGTCTCCCGGATCGAGAGGTGGTCCGCACTCCCGTAGCCGTGTGGTGAGAAATACTCGCCGTGAAGCGCCGCCAGATGAACCCCGTTCCAGTCGACACCAACGATATCGGCTGGTTCTTCACCGGTCACACGCGGCTGTGTTAGCTCCTCGATCACCGGATACTGCTTCGTCGGACTTGCCCCCAGCAGATGCACTCGCCGTCCCCGCCAGTCCACAATATTCGTGTACTCGTCGGCGGTCTGGTCGGAGTAGCCCATCGGATAGCCCAAGATGATGTCGTCGTCGATCACGTCGATCGCGTCGCGGCACTTCGGGACGATGATAGCCTCCATGCCCGGAAACTTCCGTTTCAGCTCCCGTGCGGCTTGGTTGTACCGACGCGCCTCCTGTCGGTCGTATGCGTCGCCAAGCATCCCGACCGATGGCTCGTACTGCTCGAAGCGCTCAATGTACCGGTCCAAATCTGGATTCCGAAAGTCGTTGTCTAGAATCTCAATCGGGACGTCGACGTTCCGCAGTTTGGATTGATACGAGTAGTCCTCGCGAACGCCGACGGCGAATCCAAGCCGGTAAGCATCGATTACGAACGGTTCTCGGTGAAGGAACCCGATGTACTCAGCCTGCTGTGCATCGCCGACAGCCGCCGCTGACCAAGAGTGTCGCGCCTCAGAAGACATGAATAACACCGAGCGCACCGACCGGCGTGCCCAGCTGGCAGGCGCGGCACAAAACGACCCGGCGGCTTAAATACGGAGACGGGAAGAAGTGTCGAGCAGAATGAAGGAAGGTATCGAATCGCAGTACGACGACCCTGACAGCTACCGGGGCGACTACCCACCAGACTGGGCGTACCGGATCGTCTTCCGGAAGCAGTTGGACAACAACACTTGCACCAACTGCGGGACGCGGTTCCCTGCGGAGGATTTGGAAGTCGTGCGACGAATCCCCGCCGAGAACGGCGGGACAAATAAAACCACGAATCTCCTGACAGTGTGTTCGGCCTGCGAAGAAGACATCACGCAGACGGGACGCCTGAACCTGCCAGAGTCAGCGAAACAAGAGCCAGCAAGCAGTCCCGAAACGGACTCCCACAGAGTGCTTGCATTGCAGAGCGAGGTCCCGATCACCGAGGAAGTCGAGGGCGAAACGGAGGGCAACGGGCAGTCTCGTGGTGTCTCCCGGCTGGAAGCCAGCCACGTCGAGACACAGTCGAGGAGCCCTCTTGCAGTCACCACGACGACCGAGGAAAGCGACGAGCAGTCCGTCCAGGACGACACCGACGAGCGTGCTGGATGGCGACGGCTATTCGTCGCGTCCATAGGAGGCACAGCGATGTTCCTGACATATCTCTGTGCGATTGCTGTCGCCATTCCCTTGCCCTCGCTTGCGGGTGATGTAGCGTTCTATGGCCTCCCACTGGCCGGGCTCGTGGCGGGAGTCCGATGGCGACTGTCGACAGCTGCTGCATCCGTTTACATGATTTTGATGTACGCTGGAATCTGGCAGGCCTCCTCGGTGGAGCCGTTCATCTCAGTACTGGCGTGGATTCCCGTGGTTGCGCCGCTGGCTGGGATTGCCTACGGACTCCTAGCCGAGCGTACTGAGTTCTCGCTGCGGAACCACCTGCCCTCAGATCCGCGACTGGTGGTCCAGCGCTTCCGTTGACGAAATATACTCTGATAACTGGTCCACGACCGACGGATCGAACGAGTCGGAGACGTGTCGCACGTTCCACAGTCCAGACTGATACACCTCAGACTTCGGCGAGTGGTATCCAAGCCAATCGAGGTCCGATGGCCCTGCGGATCGACGATACCTCGACACCATTGCGATGGTATTTGACTCAATCTCGGCTCTGTCACACTCGGGTCCGGGGTCGCCCGGAACGTCAACCCACAGAAACGGCAGATCCCGGATGTACTCCGACACGCGCTGTTCGAGTTCATGTTCCTGCTCGCGAACAGCGGTCGTCTCAGCGTCGGGATTCGGTTCGCCCCAGTGGGGAAACTCGTCGTGCCAGCCGTGCTTCTCGATCAGTGCCCGTCCGACGTGGAGACGGAAGATTGAGCCACGATGGTTGCCACCGCCGGCGTACTTCCCTCGAACATTGCCTCGGTGCTGCCGGAGTCGGTTCCAGAGCGTGTTCGACGAACCGGTACTGATGCCGACGGTGCCGATCCGCGAGAGTCGCCAGTCGACCGCTGTCGTTGCCCGAAGGTCGCTTGCTGGCGAGAAGAAAAAGTACACTCCTCGGTCGGGCCAGTCCAACCGGCCGTTGACATCCCCGAGGTAGTACGGCCCTCCGATCTGGTCACGCAAATCTCCTAAGACACTCAAGAACTGTCCGACAGGACTACCACCTGACGCTGCTGTGGAACGCATATTCGACTCCCTCGACCACCAGGGGAGTCACAAAACACTGCTCTCAAGCACGGCTGGAAAAGCACGACTGACTGCTCAGCTGTCGCCTTCGACGGCGTCGATCAAATCCGCAGCCGTCTTCGAGATTCGGTCCAGCCGGTCCCGTAACGTCTCTGGTGCGTCGCCGTCCCACGCCGCGAGATAGAACGCCGAGTTGTCGGGGTCCAGCCCGAAGTGACGACTGACCACGTAAGCAACTGCCTCGGCTTCGACCTCGCGTTTCGAGCGCTCTGTCTCATCCTCAACATCGAAGTGAAGATCCGCATGGGCAAACTCGTGAATAAGTGTACTCGCGAGGGCGGCCCGATTCTCCCGGTCAACCGCTTCGACCATCGGATTCGTGGTCGTTACACTTCGGCGCTGGCAGACGCCCCGTGCAGACCCATGCTCCCATTCCTCCGAGGCGACGATTCGCGCATCGACGCCGATTTCGTCGGTCGCGTCAATCAGGTCCTCGACAAGTCCATCCGGATCACCGTGAGCTTCTGTCTCTAACTCTGGAAGCGGCTCGCCCTCAGTCTGGGAGATATCGAACACCGATGTTGGCCGGAACCCGACTAGCCCTCGACGCCATTGTTCGGGGTCCGTTTCATCGTACTCACAGTCTGTGTTCTCGTGATACGACGGTGAGTTGCCGCATTCGGGGCACTTCTTCGTGATGATGGGAGCCCAGATCCAGATAGCGTCTTCGCCTTTCTGGACGTAACGGTCGAACTCGTCTTGCCACGTATTGTAGCCGGCGACTCGCGTTGCCTCGGGACACTGGAGCTTGATGAGTAGTGTGTTCCGAGCCGAGTAATCGTGGAACTTGCTCTGCACATCGAGCCACTGCTGGAACCTCTCACTGGCCTGCGCTTCATCGGTGAGGTCGGCAAGGTCCTCGACCCACGCATCGAGTTGGTCGCGCATCTCCTCGTCCCGGGAGTCCGAATCGTCGAAGGTGCAAGTGGTCTGCTGGCTGGACGACTGCTCTGGAGTCTCTGACTGTATCGTTGACATTGGTCTATCTTCGGGACGCGCTCCCGGGCACGCCCCCGCACCTCCACTGGGGGACAGAAAATCGACTTGCTGGCTGAGCAAGAGCGAAGTGAGCTGGCTATCTGTATCGCTCCGGCGGGTAGAAGATGACGTGGATAGCCGAGCCAAGGTTATACCACGACTTTGGGAGAATTGAGACCTCTAGTCCCCACTCGGCAGCGAACTCGAAGACGTCGAACCAGAGATTGTGGGGCGGCTCTGTAGAATCCAATCGCTCGATATTTCCCGGATAGACATGCATCGAGTACAACGCCGGCTCGCCATCATCAAGCCAGAGCGTCGAGTGGTCGTCTGCTGGCGGGCCGTGAGGCGGCCCCTTCGGGTCGCTGTCGGCGTCAAGCGGTGAGTGTGGGCACTCGTCGTCGCCCGTAATGAGACGCCGTATGCAGGCTGTCTCAGCAGGCTCATCGAGGTCGAAGGCTTGGGCAAACGCATCGCGCTGGTATTCCCCCATGATTGCTGCGAGCGCTCGCCAGATGTCATCCCATCTTGGGTCGTCCGGGTCGTGGTCAAGATAATCGTGGACGGCCTCGCGCAGCTGCCGGTACTCGTCCCATGCCGGGACAGGCTCGTTCGAGCCGGGTGTGGGCCAGTCAGTGCGGTCCATACGCTTGGGAAAATTCCGATGGGGTATCAACTCTCGGGACGCGCCCATACGCCGCGTCAGAGCAGGATCGTTGCCGCTAACCAACACTGAGTGGAATATAGGGCACTGTGTTGGTTAGCCTGTGAGCTGGCTACTCCTCGCCTCTAGCCTCCCAGCCTTTGTAGAAGTACACCAGCGCCATGTCGGAGTCAAAACACTGCCCGGACGGAACGTGCTGCAAGACGTTTTGTTCTGGAATCGGTTCAACTACACCCTCATTGAGTAGACTGGTGACCACCTCACGGCCTCGTGGCTCGTCGATCTCGACGGTATCGGGACGCTGCCGGTCACGGTCCTGGGCGATCTGTTCACGCTCGAAGCGCTCGTAGTCTGGAACTGTTTCAGTCGGGTCCATAGAGGAAATACCTCACCTGACCGGGAGACACAAAATTAGCGCTAACCAACAACTGCGAAGTATGGCGGTCGCTGTTGGTTAAGACACACCACCGTTTCCGCAAAACCACGGGGATCCGAGTCAGTTCGGGAGCTTCGGTGCGATCACGAATTGCATCGCTCCATTGGCGTCAGGGAACTCGGATTTCAGCACGAGCGGTACTGAGTCTCCGATATGGAGAACCCGACTCGTGCCGTCTGGAAGGCCAGCATTCGCCGATTTGACGAGCGACGAGTCAAGTTTTACTTCGATATCTGCAGGCTCGAAGGCGATGAGATCAGTGTCTTCCCACGTATAAACCATACTGTCAGTGTCACCGTCTGCGGCGAACTGCATTTCTCCGGCATCGGAGTCAACGGTAAGGTCAAACCGGTCGGAAAGCATATCTGCTGCGTCGAGACCGAGCGAGATGTCGTCTGGACTCAGATGGACGGTTGCCGGGATGTCGATATCCGGCATTTCGACAGGGTAGCGGAGCGATTCAAGCGGGTCAAGCTCGATGGTGCGCGTTATACCGTCGATATTGACTTCTAGTGTGCTATTCGCTGCATCAACTTTGAACTGTGCAAGGTCGCCTGCATCGCCGATCGAGAGTGCATCTCGAACTCGTCCGACGTCCACTCCCAACGTTCCCCTCCCTGCATCGAAGGTGCTGAAAGAACTCCCAGAGACACGCAAGTCGACCATCGCGTGTCCCTGCTGATCGGCTGCCCTGATGGCGATTCCTGACTCTGCAATCCCGAGTCGTGTCTTGTCTGTGACCGTGCCAGCCGCCGAGAAGATCCGCTCAAACAACTGGACCTCGCCGCTGATTCGGAGATACTGTGGAGCACCAAGCGTTAGCAAGTCTGCAGTGTCAGCTTCCGTTGGTGTCTCCCCATCCATCGGTGTCTCTGACGCGTTCTCCTCAGCGTCTGTGGTTGCTGTCTCGTTGCTACTGGCCGTTGTAGACTGTGACATCCTGATTTCCCTCCGCTTCCCGGAGGGCGCATAAAATGGGGCAGCATCGATGTCACATTTGCTGTGAATACGGTTTTTGTATCTATTGGGGAGGATGAAACACTGCTCTGTAAGTTTGCTTGTTAACCATCAGTAGTCTTGACAATTTCAATAGGTTCTCTAAGCACCGTGCAAGATGGAGGGCACATATCTTGCACAGAATTATCCCCCCGATTCAATCAGATTGGGCCGGTCAATACAGATACTATATTCGTAACCCACTTTATCAAAATTCAGATTATAGTTAAAATCAGAACACGTACCACAGGAGAGGTTTTTGATACTCGTATGCCATTTATTACTGTAGATTCGGCGAGTCATCATTGTCTAAATCATCCCCGTTGTCCTACGTATAGGGGCGGCTGATGGACAACTCACTGCCGGATAGGGGGTCACAACAGCACTCGGAGAGTGACGACAATACAGTCTCGGAGCGACTGATTGAGGGGCTTTCCTCGCATGCAGTCTTCATGCTCAATACTGAGGGAAACATCACGACGTGGCCCGATCCGGCCCAGTCGATGTACGGCTACGAAGCTGATGAGATACTCGGAAGCAGTGTCGATACGTTATTTGCCGACCCCGAAGAGATGGAGACGACCATCGACTCTTTACTGGCGGAAGCAGCGAACGGATCTGTTGAAACACAGCACTGGCATCGAAAAGCCGATGACTCAGTATTTTGGGCCACGCTGTCGATTTCACCACTCCGGAATGGGGAATTGAACGGGTTCGTTGCGGTCTGTCAGAACACGACCGAGAAACACCAGTACGAGAAGATGCTGGAACGCCAGAACGATCGGCTCAAGGAGTTCACTGATATCCTTGCTCACGACCTGCGGAGTCCGCTCAGCGTCATCTCCTCGCGAGTACATCTGGCCCGTGAGACTGGTGACGAAGAGCATCTCGACGCGATGGAAGAGACCACCGATAGAATGGCCCGGCTTGTTGACGACCTGCTCTCGGTTGCCAAGCAAGGAAACGTCGTCACTGACCCGGAAACGACCGATGTGGAAACAGTTGTTGACACTGCTTGGAAAGGAACAGGCGAGACTGTTGACCGGGCAGTGCTTCAGTACGAACACGTCGGGTCGGTGAGTTCTGACAGTGACCGCCTCATCCAACTATTCGAGAACCTGTTCCAGAACGCTATCAGACATAGCGATGGTGCCGTTATCGTTCGAGTCGGTCCGCTGGAGCACGGCTTCTACGTTGAAGACGATGGTCCTGGAATCCCATCTGACATTCAGGACGAAGTGTTTGACCACGGGTTCACCACGAATGAGGATGGAAGTGGCTACGGACTTTCAGTTGTTCGGACCATCGCTGGAGCACACGGCTGGGATATCATTGTCACTGACAGCAACACCGGTGGTGCACGCTTCGAAATCACTGGGGTAGAGTTTCTAGACTGATAGCCCGAATATATCTACCTCCTGAAACTACTAATGAAAGGCTCTCGATGCGGTAGAGAGGTTATCTGTAAGTTTTCTTGTCATCTAATATTTTCAGTGACTCCTGAACTTCGAGGTATCCATTCTTGTCGATAGTGACAACGGACTCGCTATATTGGAATGTGATTCGCCCACTACGGTCGGGTGCGTCCCTCTTAGTAACCGTGAACACCCTCTCAAGGGCTTCAGGATTAACCGCGTTATACAACGGTGGAAGCGAGGTTGAAGGACAGCCTTCAACTGTACTTACAGCCTTCACAACCGCTTCACTCACAGATTCAGAAGATTGCACTTGTCGGATCATTAGTTATCCCTAATAATTCAGGATATCTAATATGTAGGGGTTTTAATACTAATTGAAAAATTGATTATCTGAGTAACATTTCACTCTGTACAAATACTGCAAACAGCGCGCATATTTAACACACTCGTTCGGGTAGGTAGAGATAGCACAATCGGCCATTATAGTTCTTTTATCAAAACCCCATCATATACACACCATTTATTGATATGTCTCTCAGATACTCAAAAATAAATTCTGTGTGAAAATGTCTATCATTAAAAAAGATTCTAATCAAAAATTGCTCATGGATTATGAGCAATACCCGGCAAGAAGAAGTAAACGGAATCTTGAACGAGACGAGAATGACGATTCATAAACACGAGATGGGAGCAGAGGACTTCCAAACGTTGTGTGGGCTGACGTACCACCTCGAGCACGGACAACTCCGGATGATCCAAATCAAGCGGGCCATCGGAGAGTTAGACGCGAATAAATGTGGTCGGTGTTTCGAGGACGGTCGCGGGTATTAATTCTTGCAGGTGAAGTGTCAGCGTGTCGTTGATGTCGTCCTCGCACATCATGGACTAGCCGACGAACCCTGTATTCACACAACAACGTTGGACAGGGCCTATATGAGCACCTCTGTGCGGGCGTTCCCTGCGGTCTATATAAAAACAATGCGACTGGAATCCCCGCCGTGCTGAACTCACCCTCTAAGCTTGCACACCGATTGTAACAGAAATCGGATAGAAAGGTGGTCAGCGCGACATAATGTTCCTCTGTACTGACCGAAGTTACTCACCACAGCGAGGTCACATTAGCGGATTTGGAGTGAAACACCCGTTCAGTGGGCGTGCTTACTGAGTGTATGTAGTACATAAATGATGAATAATTGAGGTTACCCTTCTCAGTGAAAACTATGCACGTTTATTGAGGTCGTGGGAGTATATAAAGGATAATGCGAAAGAGTCCCACACCAGCAGTATCTGTCAGAGCAGATTTTCCTTCTGCCAACGAAGATGTGGCGAAACTTCGACTTGAGCTATCCCACCGCTCTCTCGGAGCTTTAGAAGAAGCAGGGTTAGTGAGAGTAGATAGCGAAGAAGAGACTATCAAGAAAGGGCTTAACTTCAATGACAAGAAAGCAAGAATTAGTCTCTCTTGAGCGTTCATCCTGATCGACAGTCTGGGGTGCTGACTATACGTACTGTACTGACCACTGCCCTGATGAATGGATTCGGGGTATTCACAACAACCGGTTAGGGGACGACCGACGCGAGGCGATGGGTGTGGTAGTCAACTGTCCACCGCGAGTAGCTCTGTGTTATCCGATACTCTCGTACCACCGCAACGTCTTCCAGCGACTCCTCGTGCTGTTCCCACGTAAACTCGTAGCCGGCGACTACATCACCCTCGTCGAGATATCCAACCGGATGATCCGGCCCGTCCCACTCAACCGAGATTGGATCGCCACCGTTGGGGGGTTGGACTCCACGGCTGACTGTCCCCTGGATGACGGATGGATCATTCGTCAACCCATGCAGTTGTGCCAAGTCGCTCGCCGCGATTTTGAATTCATCTTCTGCCCCGACGAACGAGTGATGTGTTTTCCCTCGCACTGTTGTGTACTCTACTCTCTCGATATCGACACCGAGAGCGTCGGATAGCAGGTGGGCAAACTCAGCGGCTCCCGTACGAACTGTTTGGTTTTGCTCCTCGATCTGCAGGGTCGTCTCTGGCGTCCGAAGCTCCCTCGTGTATGGGTTCTCCGGTCGTTCGACGGGCATACAGCTGCACAGGAGCGTCCCTTCTGGTCCCGTCAGAATCCACGGCTGTTTCCCACACGGAATCGCCGTGTATCTCGACGCATTATATCGTCCGCCGCCAGTGAGGACCCGCAATGCCTTTTCGAGAGCCTGGGCGTCAATGCCGTACCCGTAGCTGTCAGCGAGTCCGTCGATGAATGTGACCCGGGTGTCGACTGAACTGAACTCGCCGTACGTAGCTGGAATTTGTAGGACACCAGTCGCGTACTGCTCAACATATGCCCCGACATCTCCGTCCATGACCCAGCGCGTTTGCTGTTTGGTTGCTCGACCAGCCGACGTGTTGATCGACGACTCTGGCCGCTGCGTTGTCAGCCCCCAGTCCTCGTCCAGAGCTGCCCAACTGCTGTCGTCGCGGTCAGGAGCGCGACACGTCGTCGCGCATCGGGCGATGCTTGCAGCATCGGGACCGAGGTCGTTGTCGGCGCTGTCTCCGTCTCCGAACGTACCGAGTGTGAGGTCTGTCATCCTCTCACCCGCCAGAGGAACACAAAATTTTGGACTGGCTCACGGTCAATACAGAGGGAAATCCAGCTGATACTCCAACGTGTCGTAGAAGTGTTCGTAACCTCCGTTGCGGTTTTGATGTATGGTCGCCTTCGTTTTCAGCAAGAGGATAGACATCTTGGAATGTACAGGGGGCTTTCCCTCCATACACTCCTACCTGAACCCATCCGGTGAGGAGGCCACAAGCAAGGTGTTCACCGAGGCCGAACTCTATCCGAAGCGGAACTACAGCAATAGACTACGGTGCAACAGTACCAGTGTTCCCGTTCGACCCTGTGAATGGAATGTCGATTTCGAGACCGTCGTAGGCCAACATCGGCTTCTTTGCTTCGCCCGGTCCACCGCCCTGAAATTCGATAACGTCGATATCTGCAAGTTCAGAGAGGTTCCGGTGTACCTGCTTGTAGTCTCGGTCAACCAGTTCAGCAGCCTCGCGGATGCTCGCCGGTTCATGTTCGGAGATCGCCTCCAACAGTTCCAGATTCTTCGGACTGAGGAGACGACTGAGTTCGGCGTACGAGTCGAAGTTCAGTGTCGGTTGGGCGTCGTCAAGATCTTCGCCCTCCTGGGCGGCCTTGATTCGACTACGCGTGCGCTGGTCGAGATGGTCGCTATTTCCGACGGTGACTTTGAGTGTGGGCATTGTGTTCCTCCCGGCGGCGTCCTACGGTGACCAGTTCCACGAGACGGGCGATAGTTCGGTAGCCTCCTCCTTGAAGCGGTCGTAAAGCGTCAGCATCCCCGGAAACTCGATGTATTCAACATCGCCGTGAATGTGGCGCTCGTGCCCTTTCGTCCGTTCGTGGGCATTGTCGTATCGGAGGATCGTGTCTCCGCCGACCTCCCCAAGATGGAGACTGTAATCCCAACCACACGGGTACTTTTCATCGTCCGTCTGTCGGATGGTCACAGCAACGACGTAGCCATCTTTGACATCCCGCCAGTCTTCGATGGTAGTGTAGGACGCCATCCGCTATCCTATGTTATTGCCTCCATAGACATAAGCCTATGGAGATAACTCCATAAAAGGGTCAAAATACCACAGTCGAGACTTTGTGTGGCGCCGGTCAAGTATATAAACGACCAATCTTTTTGCGGGACCGTAGAAAGCACTACCTTTCTGCTTTTTTATTTTCTGGCCTGAGAGTTTACAAGATACAGTTGAGACGACCACACAAACGACTACAAGGCTTCCTCGACACAGAACGCGGCTGCCCACTAATGGCTCTCATTTTACATATACTCTCCAATCGTGTGTAGTTTTATGAGGCCCTAGTAAAAGATAATCCCATGGATACACTCCAGCAGATTACAGCGAAGGACATCGCTGGCTGGGATTCACTATCTGATGTCGCTTCTACCTTCGAAAAGCGGGGTTTGAAAGTCCGTGACAACTTTGGAGACGACAACGAGCTCGTCCTCCAGCTCACCGACCGTGAGTTCATCGTCCTTGTCGAAGCTGGCCCAGGAGAATCGGCCTCCGATTTCAAACCTGATGACCGACGACGACGAACTAACCTCGTCGCCACCAACGATTACGAGGAGTTCACCTTCCTCACCCGAATTCGGGCGCTCGATGGACAACAACACGGGCGTATCAAGCACCAGAAGCTCTCGTTCACGAAGGAGCAGATGACCAGCGAGACTGGTGAGAAGAATACCATCCTCCAGAAACTCAACAGCCTTGAGTTCGGCTCGGCAGCAGCGATCTACGACGACCTCTACGACACTAAGCAAGTCGTCAAAGAGTTCTACCAGCAGTTCGAGACCCTTCGAACCGATCTCGTGCAGGAAGTCGCCGGTATCCCCGACGACCGCGGGGATGCCAAGCAGCGCTACGTGCAAGTCACGCTTGACCGAATGATCTTCCTTTATTTCATCCAAGAGAAACGCCTGCTTGACCGCGACCCGAACTACCTCCACGACCACCACAAACAACGCGTAGACGAGGGCGAAAACGTCTACGAGGAGTTCTACGAGCCGCTATTCTTCGACTACCTCGCCGAGAACAAGAAAAGCACTGAGTTCGGCGCACTTCCGTACCTCAACGGCGGTTTGTTCTCGAAGAACCCAATTGAGGAGGAGTTTGAGGACGCTCGTCTCGGGGATACGACCAAGCGCACTAACGAACTGTTCGGTGATATCCTTGACTTCCTCTCGGATTGGAACTGGAACGTCGACGAGCGGCTCGACATCGTCGATCCAAAGAACCTTTCGCCAGCCATCCTCGGCCACATTTTCGAGCAGACAGTCAACCAGAAGGAGATGGGGGCGTACTACACTCCCGAGGAGATGACCGGGTTCATGTCTCGGCGGACGATTCATCCGTACCTCCTTGACCAGCTCAACGAGGAAGTTGGTGCCGGGTACGAGAAAATTGACGATATCTTTGGGTTCCCAGCTTTGGATGCTGATAGCGGCGTGGAGGCACTAGCCGATGGAGGAGCGGTCACGACGCAGGTTCCGACCGAAAACGTCGAGACACGGCACGTGGAGGCGCTATATCATGATTTCCTAAAAGAAGCTCGAGTCCTCGATCCAGCGGTTGGGAGTGGGGCCTTCCTCCTCGCCGCTCAGGAAGTACTTTTGGACATCTATATGCAGTGCATTGAGTTCTTCCAACAACTCAGAGACGAAGGCAAAGCTTGGGAACTGGAGGAACGTACGATAGAGGAACTAGAACGAATTGAAGGAGGTCAAGGAAATACCTCGCTGTACGCTAAGCAATCAATCATATTGAATAACCTGTACGGAGTGGATATCGACGAAGGGGCTGTTGAAATCTGCAAACTTCGGCTGTGGTTGTCGATGGTGGCAGACATAGAAGATGAGCCTAATGAGGTCGAACCCCTACCAAATATTGACTTCAATATTCGAGAAGGTAACACTTTGATGGGATTCACCGACCTCGTAGAAATCAATGATGATGGAGACGCTTCCCTCTCCAACTGGGGTGGTGGCGCTGGTGAAGGCGTCCGGGATATGTATGAAGATGTTATTGAGGCTGTGAACGCCCATCGTCGTGCGTCTTCATCCAGTGAAGCAGCAAATGCCCGGAGACGGGCAGAGAAGCTTATAGAAGAACATAAGCAAAAGCTGAACGAGAAAATCCTCGATAGGTTTCAGGACGCAGATATTAGTGAGATAAACTTGGACAATCTGGAACAATTCAAGCCATTCCATTGGGTACTTGAATTTGCGGTTGTGTATGAGTCTGGAGGATTTGACATTCTTATTGGAAATCCGCCATGGCGAGCTTTAACACCAGACCGGAATCGATACTTCACCCAGTTTGATCCAGGATTCCGGACACTCCCTGCAAATGAAAAAGAAACCCGGATAGAAGAGCTGTGCGAGGATGAGGAGATTGCTCAGGGATGGCAGGAACATGAGGAAGATATCGACCGTCTCAGAGCTTACTACAGTGAAAATCAGGATTATGTACTCCAAAGTCCGGAAGTTGGAGGACAAGGGACTACAGATCTCTCAATGCTCTTTTTGGAGAGGGCATTCCAATTGAACTCTGACGAAGGCTATACCACGTTTGTACTCCCTGGGAAGCTATTTACTGGAATGTCCTCTGGAGACATTCGAGAGCACTTGCTGTCAGAAACACGGCTGGATTATATTATAGGGTTCGAAAATAAAGGCATCTTTGACATAGACGATAGGTACAAGTTCGGTATTGTCTCATTCAAGAACTCGGGCACTACAGACCAACTGCGAGCAAAGTTCCTACAACGAGACTTGTCCGTTCTTGAAGATACAGATAGCCTGTTGAGTATCCCAGCAGAAGTTCTGAGAAACTACTCTCCCCGAGCGACGATTTTCCCCCAGATCTCGAGTAGCCGTGAACTATCGGTCATGAATACACTTGTAAACCATCCTCCTATCAGTCAAGAAATATCTAACAGGTGGGACATTGACATATATGGTGAGGAACTCCATAGAACGCGTGACTCGGAATACTTTGTAGAATCTCCTGAGGAAGGCGACTACCCAGTTTATGGCGGTGGGAATTTTTGGCTATTCGAATATGACAATACATTCTTAGACGATCTATCAGACATCGAATACTGGGGGGTTGATGAGACACGAAACGACACACCTAGTGCTAAATCCAGAGTTCGAGGAAAGAACGAAAAGCGGCTTAAGAAAGCTATCTATGAGGCCTTCGATGGAACTGGTTCCCAGATTGGGTTTGTAAATGATTTACTGGAGCGACACAGGGGTGAGGGACTTAAAGAAGATGATGTCCTCCTAGACTGTACTGCTCATCGAATAGCGTTCCGAGACGTTTCTAACAACACCAACGAGAGGAGCATGGTCGCCGCAATCCTTCCAAGGGGAGCTGTTTGCCACAACAAAGCACCTACTATCCGTCCATACAAGATAGACCCAGAAGAAGAGCATCTGTCCGAAGAAAACCTACATGATATGTATGTCCGGAAGTTCACAGATCAGGAACTCTTTGCTGTGCTGGGACTTCTGAATAGCATTCCATTTGACTACATTGTTCGGACAAAGCTGGATACGACCATGAGTGTCAATGCAATTGAAGAGTCCCAAGCCCCTCGATTGTCCGAGGAGGATAACTGGTTCAATTACATAGCAGAACGGTCGGCTAGACTGAATGCATATGGCGACGAGTTTGCCGATGTTAGAAAAGAGATGGGAGATATTGACCCAGCAACTCAAGAGAGCGCTCGAGATGAAATTCAAGCAGAAATTGATGCTGCTGCTTTCCACGCTTACGGTTTCGAAAGGCGAGATGTAGAATTCGTTCTTGAGAACTTCCACAGAGTGTCGAGTCCCCGAATCATGACCGAGGAGTACTTTGATATGGTCTTTGAGAAGTTTGACCTATTAGCGGAGGAAGGCCCCTTCAAGTAAGACTGGTAGCAACCGATCGACAACCTATGGTCTACCATGTTAACGGCAAGGGTATCACCGCACTCAATCCCACCAGTTTTGATGCTCTCGATCTAACCGAGTCAGACATTGAGGAGTGGATTATCGATACACCTTCGATACTCGGCGAAGACCTACTCGTAGTCGCGTCACAGTACGCTAAGTTCGACCGAACAGCTGAACGTCCCGACGTGTTGGCACTCGATCCCGACGGGAAGCTCGTGATAATCGAACTGAAGCGAGACAGCGCGGACAAGACGACAGATCTCCAGGCAATCAAATACGCGAGCTACTGCTCAACCATCAGTGCCGAAGAGCTTCAGCAGGATTACCGAGCATTTTGGAACAAGCGCCGTGACGAAGATAACCTTCTCACGCCTGAAGAGGTGGGCGGTCGGTTCGCTGAGTTCCTTGGCGAGGACATCGCCACTACAGAGGACGGGTACGCAGATTTCGTTCTGGATGACCGGCCACGGATTTTGCTCGCCGCGGGCAGTTTCGGCCCAGAGATCACAACCCCAGTCGTATGGCTCGAACGTGAGTACGGGATGGATATCACCTGCATCGAACTGGACGTCCACCAACGTGACAAGGAGGTGTTCGTGAGTGCTCGGCAAGTTCTCCCCATCCCGGAGGCCGAGGAGTACATGGCCAAGCGACGGCAGAAGGAACGTCAGCAGAGTCGGTCGTCGAGTCGCGCTGAAAGGGCGATCACTGTTCTACTTGAGGCAGGGCTCGTCAAAGAGGGGGACATCGTCCTGTTCGACGAGGAAAGCCTACCAGACGATGCTGAGCGTGAGTACGACCCAGAGGACGACTTCTGGCGAGGTCGGATTACTGGGAAGACGGGACGGAGTGACAACGTGGAGTGGCTGGAAAACGGCGCAGAGTACTCGTTCACTGCTCTGGCTCAGGAGGTACTCGAACAAGCGACCGGTCGTGAGTTCAACGTCAATGGATACCCGTACTGGCTACACCCAGAACACGACATAAGCCTTTCCGAGCTCCGGCGATCGAAAGTTGGCGATATTGACTGGTAAATTTTGGTATTCAGATTGTTGATCTAGAAGATTAGCTCTAATCGCCTTCCTGCTCAGAGGGTAGTTTCTGCCTTGAGTTGTGGTTCGCCAGTCTCCGAAGGGTCGGGAACTGACAGCAGCTCGTTGATGACGGAGGGTCGATATTGACTCATTAACTGATAGGTTTCTTCGATTGATCGTCGTCTGACTGTCGGCCGCTCATTGGAAGTTTGAAGTTCTTCGTCGGTACGTGCATGAGATCCGAAATACCAGAGATCGAAGCCATCTCGATTACTCTCTTCAGCATATGTGCGGAGATCATCAACTTTGGATGTTGACCCGTTCCGGAAAGTAATTTGAGATAGTATCGGCGTCTCTGTTCCAGCATCACGTGCAATAATATCAACCGCGATTTGTGATCCGCCCATCGGTTGGAGATGAAAGTAATCTTGATACGCAGATTCTTTTGCGTCCTCTTGATCAATGTGTTTATCAAGACCGTTTCGGAGGTATTCATCGCACAGAATCTCTAATTGACCATCCGACAATAACTCAATTTCTTCTGCATTCTCTATTTTGTTTTTTGCGTTGTCCCACAGCCGTTCCGTGAACTCTGGATAAGAACGAACATCACCGAGATTCGTTACCCCTAGATATGCTGCGATAAGTTGTTGGTTCCCATCTTTCCAACGGGCTGTGGCTTGTTGATGACGGATAGATCCGAACATCGGGTAGTGACGGTACCAGACCCACTGAGGATTCTTGATTTGGATTGCTTTCAGAGCTTTTAGACCGTCGCTCCCCTCACCACCGCTGGCCAATGTTTTGAATTCTTCCAACAGATGACCTTCACATCGAGACTGGATATCTGCCTCCCGCTCTCCCAATTCTGCTTCAATATGACCGACAACTCGGTTCTCCGGGTCTATATCTTCAGGATGTATTTCAGATCCTTTTCCACGACAAATGATAATATGAATAGTTGCGTCAAGCGCGTCCGCATCCTCAACAGCAGGCCCCACATGGCCGACTTTCAAGCCACCTTTTAGCTCCGGAGCTTTATGATATCGAACACCCAAAATAGCTCCCTGTGTGAGGTAATCCTTTAGCTTATTTAGTTTCTTGATTTCGTCTGGGTGTGCCGAGATTGGAGTGTCGTTATAGTGAATCGCTGCTAAATCGTTGTGGTAGAGATAGCGGGTCACAGATTTGTGGAATGAAGCGCTGTCCGTGTGATTGACAAAGGCAGTTAGTACAGAGGACATTATATATGATTCAATATTAGAGGATTAATAAACTAATGTCTCTACGGATTAATAAGCAGATATTCAACTGAAGCGTTATGAGCCAATCACACCCCAGCAGATGAGCCGAGCCTGAACGGCGCTCTCACCTACAAGAGTAGTCTGATACTCCGCAGATGCTTCGATATTGTCCTCGAGGAATGCCTCTAGTTCGACGAGGAACTCCTTGACCGGCCAGTCGCCGAGCGAGGTGTAGTCCGGATGTTCCCGGAAGGTTTCTCGCAACACTCGGTCTTCATCTGTGTGTTTGAGCTTCACCTGATCCAGTCGATCGAACAAGGCATTCGTCCACTCCACGACCGTGTCATGTCCGTCTACAGGTGCGGGCTGGTCACCGTACTGTGGGAGGATACGCATCTGCATCATGTCGAGTAGCATCTCCTGCGTGGCCGACTGTCCACCGCCACTGAACACCTCCTCAACCTGGCCTTCACGTATCTCCTCTAACCGCTCGGAGAGATGCTCCTCGATCGACTCCCTGTTCGCGATTACCCTGTCAGTGTTCCCGGAAAGTTGTTCACCCTGCGTTTCCGGTGCGATGGCGAGTGAACCAACGGGTCGCTCTTTCAGATCGCCACTGAACGGTTTGTAGTACAAGGCTCGCCGTACACGCCCAAGCGGTGCATCCTCGGGTTCTCCGGTCTCATCGTTCTCGAACCAGAGATGGACAAGACCAAACACACCCGGACGCGGGCCGGTATCGTGGCCAATAGCGTTCGTATAGAGGTACTCTCGTTCGTCGGTGGGTTCCTCGAAATAGTCCTCTGCGAACTCGAAGTCCTCCGAACAGAGTCCATAGTCTTCGTTCAGCTCCTCCTTGAGGAGCACGCGCTCGAATGCCGCGTTCTCGTCACTTCCAGCGTTCCGTAGCAGTGGATTCTTCGAGGTGTCGTCCAGCTCGTTATAGTCGGTCACATCACGGGACTCTCGAATCGACGACTCAATCTCCTCAATCTCCAATTCCCCGATAGTCTTCTCCGTCTCGACTCCCGCTCTCTCCAGTACCGCATCTTCGTTTGGATCGAGGATGTTATTCTCCTTGCCGACGATGAGTGCGATGTCGTTGATTTTTGCCTGCAAGCGCTCTAGGAGTTTGATTGCAGCCTCTATGTCGCCGTCAGGGTAGAAATTATGTACGTACTTGTCCGCCGTCGAACCAATTCGGTCAATACGACCAACCCGCTGGACGATACGCATTGGATTCCAAGGCAAGTCGTAATTTACGACCACTGAAATGTCCTGAAGGTTAACCCCTTCACTAAGAGTGTCTGTCGCGACCACGTACTGCAACTCTGTCTCGTCACTTTCGGCCAGTGTCTGCTGGTACCCTGACGCCTCTGGGGCGAACCGTTTGATGATGTCTTGTTTGTTCTCGTCTCCACCCTTTACGACCGCACTGTTCTCCATCGTCATGGGTGACGACTCGTTGTCGACGAGTGTCCGGTGGACGTAGTCTGCGGTCGCGCGGTACTGAGTGAAGATGAGTACTTTCTGGTCGTACCCGTTCAGAACTTCGGCCAGCCGGTCAATCTTGGGATCACGGAACTCGCGGAGCGCGAATACGGCTTCGTAGAAGTCCAGCGTAGCAGTGTCGGCTTCGCTTAAGTCGTGCTGAGGGTAGAGGATAGGACTCGGGTCATCTTCCGGTACGTCTGGAAGAACTGCTGCACCGTGGTCAGCGAGCCACTGTTCCAGTTCAACTTCCATGTCCGCGATAGAACCGGAGTCTCGAGCTACACGACCGATGAACCGGGAGAGGAAGTAGGCAAGGAGCGTCAGGTCTTCGCGGATGTACGTTTTCACCTCTCCAACCGTGGCATCGGCTAGTTCGTCGTCCGAATCGCCCCCATCTGCTTGAAGGGCACCACTGTCGAATCCGAACTCTTCGAGCGTTTGCTCAAGATCTTCAGCTGCGTCCGCTCCCTCAACGAAATCCTCTAATGTCGTTTCTGCTGCATCATCACCCACTGTACGCAGTACATCAATATCTTCGTCCTCGGGGAGTCCATCAAGGAATCCAAGAAGTGACCGCTCACTCTCGTGTAGCGTCTGAACTGACTGGACAAAGGCATATGTGGAGGACTCGAGACGTTTCAGCAGGTTTAGTTTGTAGAGTGCTTTCAGTGTTCCCCCTGCCTGTGGATTCTTGATGGTGATATGTGGGAGGTGGAGCGCATCCATCACGTCCGGGAGCATACGATAAATGGGCTGGTAGGCGGGGGGGAGGGAATACTGCTCCTTGTTGAGTTCGGGAGGCTTGAAACTCATATCGAAGTCGTCTTGATCGGTTAGCGTCTCTTTGACGTGCTTTCGAGTCCGGAGCACCATCACCTCGTTTAGTATCTCGGAGATCTCGTCCGAGTGGCGCTTGAGCTGCTCTGTCATCTGGCGCTGCTCCTTCTCAGAGGCTTTGTCTTTACCGGCAGCAATTCGCTTACGCTCCGCTGCGAGGTCGATGTACTCGTCGAAGGCGCTGAATTTCAAGGATGCCTTGTTCATCAGTTCGTTTTCGTCGGTGAACAACCCGATGAGGTTCTTGAGATCGGTAGCTGAGTTATTGATTGGCGTCGCAGTCAGCATGATCATCGTGTTGTTCCGGAGGAGGCGAGCGTTCGCATGTCGACGAGTCCCCGTGTAATCGTCGTCGTCAACCGGATTTGGATTCCACTTCCCGTGATTTCGGAATCGGTGCGCCTCGTCGATGAGCACCACATCAAATTGGTCGTCCAGAGCGTTCACCTCCTCGTATGTGAGGTTCTGGAATTTGCTGATGCTCATGACCTGCAAGTGTTTTCCATCAACCTCGAGGCCGAAGAACGGGTCTCCGTCTTCGTCTGTCGCGTTTTGGAGGAGATCACGCCACTGGTCGGTTAGGTTGGCTGGGACGATGAGGAGACAACGGTCACCTTGTTCTCGGTAGTCGTAGAGGAGTTCGCTTCCAATGAACGACTTGCCTAGACCGACCGAATCGGAGATTATGCAGCCATCATATTGTGACAGCTTCGTCTTTGCACTCTCGTAGCCGAGTGTCTGGAAATAGTACAGAGGGCTATCACGAACACTGACGTTGCCGTTCAGCTCATCATACGCCAGCAGTTTATACATCTCGAACGGTTCGAGATATGTTCCAATATCTGCCTCATCTTCGACTTCATCATCGTCCTCGTCCTGCTGTTCCTTCCACTGCTTGTAGCGATCGGTCTCCTCGATGATGTTGATGATTTCCTCAGAGAACTTCTCGCCGTTGGCCCATTGGTTGTCGTACCATTCTTCAAACGCTTCTGCGTCACTTCCGTTCTGACTGGTCAGGTTCAGTTCAACGTTGTGACGGTGCCCTGACTGTGAGAAATTCGAGGATCCAACGATAGTGACCGCACCTCGCTGATCGCGGTCACCATTCCGTAGACTCGGGTTGTCCGTCGCACCGCGAAAGCAGGCGCCTTTCGCATGAAAATACCCTGAATCGGGATTTCGAACCCTAACATCAACGAGTCCCTCTGCAATGAAATCGCGCAGTCGGTCAAGACGTTCAATCTGTGCGTTGTTCAGTTCCTCAACATCTTCCTTAACCTCCTGCTCGAACTGCTCACGTAGCGTTTGGCCTTCACTGACTTCGTCTACGGTACGTTGGTCGGTCTTTCGCCCCATTAGGATGCGAAAAGGGGCGTGTTCGAGTTCCTCCGGGCCGCGGAGGTTCTCAAGATCTTCTTTGAAGAGGTTAAAGCCAGATAAATAGAAGTAGCCGGTTGCAATGCGAATTTCTTCGCATTCAGGAACGACGGTCTTGTAAACGTCTTCGAGAGTGTTGTTCGAGTTATCTACAAGCGCGTCAAGCGAGGGTAACATCAGATATAAAACTACACTGATTATGGCATATTCATACTTTCCCCATCTCACCACTCAGGATAAGAATTGTCCCGAAAGACTAGCCCCAACTTCCATTTTGTTGGAACCTGTCATGCAATAGTTCTCAACAGATATAATTCATGCAACCTGTCCTGAACAGAATTAATGAGTGGCAAAGTTACGAGCTTCAGCGCGAATTGAGGGCTGTACAATCGCCAAGCAGAGGGCGTGGGACACATTTTATGACACGCTACTCGCTTGTTGGGAAACACAAACTGGAACAACTGTTGGTCGTGATTATCTCTGTAATCAAAGCTGTCTATAGAAGGGAACAGAAACTTCGATGAAATTTCAGCTAGCTCGTGAAAAAGTGAGTAGAACAATTACTTGATTGCTCCCTATTATATATCAATCCCGCTCATGATTTGCTTCGAGGATAGTTCTGAAAGGTCGATGAATGTAGAAAGTTCTTTGACCACTTCTTGAACGACGGATTGCAGTTCAATTTCGGGTACAATAAGCTGATAGCTATTTTCGACGAACGCATGAAACTCCTCTACCTCTTGTCGTACAGTCTCAATGAGGTCATCTACTCCGTCGTCAGAATATTCCTGCAAGATCTTTACACTCTTGATGGTTACCTGTGCAAGGTACGAAGCGAACTGATCTGCGTTACGAAGTGCTTCTTTGGTGAATCCTCGAATCGCATAATGTACTTCGCTCAGTGTGAGTCGATAGAGAAGTTTCGACGTAGATCGCAACCGATAGAGGTAGTGATTGTTGAGATACCGCGTTCCTTTCCAAGCGGTCTTGTAATTGAGTGGGGTAGTGAACAAGAAACACTCTACGACGAATAGACCGATTGCTCTGTAGAAAGTACCGAACCGGTCCTCTTTCACCGCTTGTAGTGACTCTGCCCGCTTCGAAGCGTCCCGCAAGGTATCCGCAGCTTCCACTAGATTCCACCCAGCAATCGCCACAGCTACAACCGAACTGGCTGTCGCCGCAGTACTCGCCATCCGGGCAAACTTCCCATGCCCGAGATTAATCCCAAGGTCGTCCTCAAGTACCTCAGTGAGCTTCCGAAGCCGGCGTAGTGTTGTGGTATCGATCTCTTGCTCTGCTCGAATTAATATACGATCACCTTCTGCGAGGCTTAACTCCAAGCTGCTATCGTGTACCTCAGACAGGGCACCGGCCAAATCAAGCGCTGGTTTTCGCGTTTCTACTCTCGCATGGCGGTACAGTCCGCCATCGAGATGGCTTGCCGCTAAATTAACACGGTCAGTATCCAATTCGCCCACAGTCTGCTAGATAGTGGAAATGTATTTAATACTTGTCGGTGAAAATAAATGCAATGTCTGGTGACGAAGATACCGACGAAATACTTCTTTCTCGTCGTAACCTTTTCCGATTGTTAGGTGGGACTATCGTCCTCGGCACCCTCATGAGTACGATCGATGAGGAGCCTCCCGATTTCTCCAGTGAAGAGTCTGAACTACAGAATTTGGCCCAGACTATTGACTCAACTGATCTTAGAGATCCCCAGAAAAACTCTATGCTGCAGTCGTCAATAGCTACAACGATAGAGTCGGTAAATAGCTCACTCTCTGAGAAGGAGATAGACCCGACTGGAAAAACTCCATCTTCGACACCTTCGGTTGGTGCTGGCAATATCAACCAGGCTTTAGACTACTATCAAGAACTGCAGCAAACTTTGGACGAGGGGGAGTCTCTTAGTGGGAAAATTGAAAGTCGTGAGATTGCTACTTTGAATGGTGAGTACTTCAACGGTCAATCAAACCAAGAGAGACACCTTCCTAATGTGGAGTCATCCATTTCTAAATTTAGCAAAACGGTAGCGACACACACTCCCAGTGAGCAGCCGCCCTCGACACAAAAACTCTTACCTGATCGTGATAGAGTCAGTTCGCGGCTGAGCAGACAGAGAACCGTATATAAGAAACACGCTGATATGCAAGAGCTGTTCCTGAAAGTGATTTTTTCGCTTAACAGTGGTATCGACGCTTTCGAACATTCGTCTTTCGACTCTGCGGGCCGCAGCTTCCAGCGGGCGAACAATAAGGCAAGTGTGCAGATCGATGATTCTCTGAAGGACTACAGGGTAACGTCATATTCGCTGTCACTGGGAAACTACAGTCAGATATTTAGGCTGTATCGGCGGGCTGCCGGCAATATGGCCGCTGGTTGTGCTGAAGGAATGAGCCGCGAAGAACGGAATCAGAAGATCGATCTCGGCATTAGAAGGCAGCTCAAAGCAAGAAGTGTGTTTGCTGATCGCGGGCCATTTTAATTGCTGGACTGCTTTGGCAAGGGCGGTTTACTGACAGGAGGTACCGAGCTATATGATGAAGGAATCCTCGTAACTCTGTGCATTCTGCTTCAACATCTTGTACTTGTCCGGCGTTAGCCAGCAGTCATACGAGTGGTAGTTCTCATTACGCTTGATGTGCAAAGATGGTTCTCGATGATAAGTCAATCATAATAACCACAGTTTAGAACGAATGAGTCAGCTATAGCCCGATATACTGGGTTCCGTGTCGCATTTCTTGGTCAACTCAGACATCACCTACATATGGTGAACCGTTGTGTATTGAATATAAGATGGTAAACGAGTCTGCTATCTATAACTTGGATTGGTTGGGCTTCGACTGGTCTCCGTGGTTGTCTCTTGATCCAGACAGTGAAGAACTGGCAGCTCTCTCGACCGATGCCGGGCTCTATCGAGTCCGTCATGAGACATATGGCGGACTGATTTATATTGGAGAAACAGGGAGAAGCCTGCGCGGTCGCATCCGGTCATTAATTCGCGGTGTGTTTGATGACGAGATGCCATTCAGCGATCCACACACTGCATCACCGAGTCTCTGGGCTATTGCAGATCGCCATGGATCTGGGTTCGAGGTATCAGGAACAACGCCACCAGAAGCTGAAGACAAGCAGCAACGAAAGGCAATTGAGGATGCTCTTATTGCGCTGCATCGGAGAGAAACCGAAACGAATCTCATCGGAAATTTCGGACGGATGCCACCGGGATACAGTAAATCGAAGAAGCGTAGCTCAGGAGTCCGTGGGGGACACAGTGACGACGATACGCTTCGAAGTTTTCTGCGAGGTATTGACCCACTCCCCTGGAGCAACCCTACCGGGATCACTGATCAGGATTGGATGGGTCTCTCTTGGTCATCACCCAGGCCCCTGAGCGAGTCCGCTGGCAGCGTTCCTGTAGATGGTGGACTGTATCGGATCTGGAACCCTGATAACGTTCCACCGCTTGAATATATTGGAGAATCTGTTACCCTCAGTGATCGGCTCAATCGTCATCGGCGCAACCGTGATAAGGGCCTGTACTTTTCTTACGTCACTCGTCCGGAGTTTGAAGAAAAATTCCAGCTAAGCCAAGCTGAATCAGAACTCCTCGGGGCACACTGGCTTGCTTGTAGGAAGGCTCCTCGCGATCAGTATTAGACAAGATGGTGTTGGTCTGAATTCTTCAACAACTTATACGGGTGAACTGAATCTTAGTTATACCACTGGTGATAATAGGTGTATCAGTCGTCATTATTATACGGTTTAAATAATCCCACATACCGATAGGCATCGCCACCGGTGTCTGTATCAGGCTAATCTTCTCTCAGGGTATCTTTGCAAGAGACAGTACATCGTCTACTTATAAACAAAAGCAATATCCGAAGAAGTCATGTGCTTTGTCTGGTTAATACTCTCGATGAGCTATACAATTGTACTAGCTACTGCCTGACATCTCTGGCCTGAATTGACACGTGTAAGGTCCGCACCGGCAAAAATATATTTTGCCCGTTATATTATACTCTGTATGGTTGATATTAATAAAATAGAGTCGTTTCTATCTCTGGTTATAAATCTGCTTGAACTGTTGTGGTCATATCTGACATCCAGTCTTGTGGCTAGTCTTCTTTCATTATTTGCCGGCGCAACCCTCTCTGCACTGGTAGGATACTTTCTTAACAGTAAGAGAAATCAGCTCGTAGCGCTCTCTTCCCTACAAGATGAGGTTGTTGATAACAAACAAAAGACGACGGATGTAGTTGTAAACCTCTGCCATGACCTACAGTCTCGTGCATATAAAGATAGCCGGTACACATGGCCCTCAAATGAATTTTCAATCACTGCTTACAAGCATATCTGTACGCACGGGATATCCGACAAGTTCCCCACAGGTTTATTTGACAGAATCGAATTACATTATAGCGAGTTAGAGAAAAACAATCAGGCGCTTCGAGAACGAGAGAGAGAAAAAATCAGCAAGGAACCTATCGGCTGGGGAGAGGCCATACAAGGAGTCGATGCTGGTCTCGTGGCAGACATACTCATTATGTGTTCAAGAGAGCATGCGGATACAATCATAGCGAAGGAGACAAATGATGGAGACCGGCTCTCTAACGATATCCACATAGCTGCGATCTTCGGTCAGGCTTTCGGTCAGGAAGAGGCGATTTCGAAATTGAAATGCGCAAAAGGACAGCCATTACTAGAAAAAGTATTCGAGTATGAAATAAACCAGAGCAGATACTGGGAATATAGTGAGGATAAGACAATTGATGAACTGATTGAAAACTTAGAAAATCAGACACAAAGAAGAGAAAAAACCAATTTTGACGATTTATCTGAATCTATTGAGAATGAAATTATGGAGTATAATTGGATCTTGAGAAGGTTATTTCTATAAGATTAGAATCTTATTTTAACTGAAAGAGACCAAGTTCTTAAGCTGATACCAGAGGCCAAATTGTCCATCATGTCCTCCGGAATTCTCCGTCTATTGAATATACCCTTCCGCTCTCTCTTAGCCTCTCAATGTCGTATTTAACCAATTCAGTATCAAATTCTGTCTTACAAACAACATCTTGTACTGTTGACCCATTGGACTCACCGATCAAAGTCAGAATCTTACTACGGCGTTCACGCTGATTCTTCGACTGCCCTGTCTGGATAATATCTACATCGAACTCTTCACTCTCAGGATCATAACCGACCTGCTTCATCGACTTCGTCACCAGTTTAATCGCCCGTTCCACATCCTCCAGCTCCACAGTACCCGACAGCCGAACCCGGGCACTTGACTCCGCGAGTCGCTGTATCGCTTCGACTTTCCGGAACGTCAGAGGAATCGGTGAGTCGTCGTCTTGCTCGCCAGCCCCAGCCCGGAACTCAACGAAGAACTGTTTCAATCGCTCCGCTACTTCATCGTCCTCAATAACCGGACGACAGGTCTGTTTGGCATGAGCGACATAGGCCCGCATCACCGACCGGTCTATCGCGGGCTCGACCCGCTGCTGTTCCTCTTCACCCAGCTGTTCTCCTCGGGTGTGACGACCTGCAGCCTGCCGGCTCTGGACCATGTGCTCGACGACATCCGCATCGTCCTCTCGGTCTGGTTCGTCGGACACCATGAACATCAAGTCAAACCGAGAGAGAAGCGTCGGGCCCATGTCGATTTGCTCCCCTCTCGGACGGTAGCGGTCGAAGCGCCCCTCCTTCGGATTCCCCGCCGCCAGCAGCGAAGTCCGAGCGTTCAGCGTGGCGTTGATACCCGCCTTGTTGACGTGGACTTGCTGACTCTCCAGAGCGTCGTGCATCGAGGACACCGCGTCGGACTGCATCTTATCGATCTCGTCGACACAGGCGATACCACTGTCGGCCAGTACCAGTGCGCCAGCCTCCAGCCCCCACTCGGTATCTCCAAAATCGTCCGAGACAGCCGCCGCAGTCATGCCTGCCGCCGTCGCGCCCTTCCCTGAGGCGTACGTCGACCGGGGGGCTATCTGGTCAACGTAGCGGAGGAACGTGGACTTCCCACAGCCGGGATCACCGAGAAGGAGCATGTGCCAGTCGCCGCGGTCGCGGCTGCCGTCCGGGTACTCGTGTGCCCAGCCGCCGAAAAGCTGCAGCGCGACGGCCAGCTTGACGTGTTCATCGCCCCGGTGCTTCGGGTTGATTGAGTCGACGAGTAGCTGGTACGGGTCACCGTGTTCCCCGCTGGCTATGGCTTCGATCTTGTCGATGTGATCGTCGACGTTGACATCGTCGTAGTCGCTTTCCTCTTTCACCACGGAACGAGCGTCGAGGTTCGTGTCGAAGTCGAGTCCCTGGTCGGCTTCCGGCTCTTCAATGTCGAGAATACCGGTGAGAACCACCCTGTCACCGGCGTCGAAGCCTTCGATAAGGTCATCTTCGAGGTGTGCGTCGACGCTCTGTGCTTCCCCGCCGTTCGTTTTCTCGGGCGGTTGCTGGATACGGGCATACTGGTGATCTATCCAGCTACTAGCGCTCACATCGAGCGAGAACGGCCCCTGTCGTTCGCACCCTTGGCACTCGTGCGGTTCCTGTAGACTCTCGCCGTGCTGTGGAATCTCGGTCTGGATCCCACACCGTTGGCATTCCCACACCGCTTCTGTGAGGCGCGGCTTCACGTCGGACACCTTCTGGACCTGTCTGCGGATATCGAGCAACTGCCCGATGTTCTCGTGGCGAGACACACCAGAGGGGTCGAAGACGTGTATCTCCGGGAGATTGTAGATGCGTACATGGGCGTCGTTGAGTTCGACTGCTATCGGCAAGTCGTACAGGCGGAGTGCTTCCTCTAGGTGCTCCTGCAGTTCCTTCGGATGGTTCCGCACGTCGTCGGCAAGACCCGGGTCGAACCGGTACAGGTCGCCGTAGTCGACGTGGAGTGATTTCTGCTCTCGGGGGTAACGTTGTGCGAGCTGTGCGATCTCTTCCGAGTAGTAGTCCCGGAAGAATTGTATCAGTTCTTCGGGGAGTTCGTGATTTTCAGGCATCGTGGATTTCTGTGAAGTCTTCACAACAGCCGCGACGGCTGTTGATTCGTCTTGACTGCGAGCGGGGCGAGCGGTTTGCGAGCGTACTGACAGCTAATCGACAGTTGTTTACACAACCGTCCTACCCTGCAAACTCTAAGGTTTCAGACGGTTTCGCTCAGAGTGGACCAATCCGGAGGGGGCTTCCCCCATCGCATCTGTTGTGAGGACTTCACAGATTCTCGCCCTCCTGGTCAGCCGTGTACTTGCGGGGGAGACTTCCGGCGTCAAGATCGAGCCGTAGCTCTCCGTTCGTGTACTGGAGCGCGTCACCATCGATTAGCCGAGCCGCGCGCTCCATGTCCCGGTAGATCGTCGTCCGGTCGATGTTCGGATAGTGCAGCGCTTCCTCGGCTTCGTCTCGGTCGACAGTCGCTGCAGGCGGCTCGTCACGCCGTTCACGCGCTTTCGCCGCGCGGTGTAGGTGCTGGACCAGCGTGACTGCGCGCTGCTTGCCAGACATCTTGTCAGCGTTCTCGACGACTTCCAGAATGTCGGTGCGCGCATCGAGCTGCGCAACCTCTGCCTCCAGTTCGTCGATGCGTTCATCACGCGCAGCCAGCTTGTCTTCTAACTCTTCACGTTCGTCGCGCTCGTCGTGGAGTTCCTCCCGGAGCCTGGAGACCTGTGTCAAAGGGCGTCAAGCCGTGCTCCTAGAGCTTGAACGGTGGTTTCGATGCTCTCATCGATAGGGTTTGCGTCGGGAAAAGTACCCTCGCTGTCGGGGTCCGTATCGGTCACGCCGACCACCTCCTGACAGACCCCCCGCTAAGGGGGGTTGTCTTTTAGGCATCTAAACCGAGAAGGGTATGCCGCCTCTCGGATTTGAACCGGTGAGTGGGCGATACTGATTCCCGTCCGTGATCAGGGTACACAATTTGCTACTGTAATATTGGTCGTGATCATCGCCCTATGACGAACCAATTCATCCAAATTGGCCAGTACAGGAGACATACCTATCTGCTGGGAAGCAGACTGTCAGGGCCTTATCGATCGCCCCGTGTGAATTACGGAGGGTGTGTTCAGCAGAATCAGCCGATAAATGAACGTACTCCCGGAGAGTATATTTGGCTCAGAGACGAGACGATACCTAATGGGACACGAGAGCTGGATTGCGGTTGAACCCGCGGTGGATGGCGACCAAGCAACTGTCGTCGAAACGTTCTCGGAGTGGCAAGGAGCGATAGACGGGCGCGACACGACCGACGGCACGCTACAGTTCGCGGGGTTCGGCCCACCGGCGTCGAACATCGAACGCCTGATCGAATCGGTCGGCGACCACCTCCAGCGGGCTGTATTCGTGGTCGAACACGATGGCGGGATTGGTTCGACAGTCGGTCGCTACTACGAGCGCGAGGATGGCAAACTCCGGCGTATCGAAGAGTTGCGTCACGAGTTCCGCCACGATCCGGCCGAGCACTTCGACTACTTCGCGGCTAGGTACGGGATCCACGGTGTCGTCTGAGGACTCGCTGGAAGCGCTCGCAGCCCAACTCGACGCTGTAGACAGTCCCGCCGACCGACGTGACCTCGCAACGCGAATCGTCAAACGGCATCAAGAAGGACTCATCGAGGGGCACACGCTGCCGGGCACAGTTATCGACCGGATGGTCGCGCTACTCGACGACCCCGATCCTGGCGTCAGAGTCGCAGCCGCGATGGTCGTCCGGTTCGCGGCCGCCTACCCCGAGGACATGGAGGCTGATGTCGATTCGGACACACTGTACCGGCACCTCTTCGACCGGATCGACGACAAGGACTGGTGTGTCCGCCAGGCCGCCATCAACCCCGATTATCTCGGTGGACAGATTGCTGCTTCGTTTGGCAACGAGGAGCGCTCGCCCGCCAGACCAGCGCCATGGCTGGCTGAGCGCCTTCTTGAACGCTTCACCGATCCGGAACCGGCCATCCGCAAACGAGTAGCGGGGCTACTGCTCCACCGACAGATCGAAGATCCGGTCGGTGTCGAACTGGTCAAGACTCACCCCGACCCACCGCATGCTGTCGAGCAGCTTGCCGATGGCTTGGCCGATCCGGCGACAGTAATCGGCAACGCACGCCACGCACAGCGTCCTGCAACCGCCGCTATCGAAGTGTTGACGCAACTCGTCGATGACCGGCCACATCTCGTCACCGAGCATCTCGATTCGATACTTGGAGGGTTCGACCGCGAAAGAGGGTGGTTTCGGGAACAAGTGATCAACCTGCTGGCTGCGCTGCTGGAGGCAGGTGCGATCAGCCTCGATGACATCGATGACGACGTAGTCGATGCCCTCCACGACGGGCAGTATCCGGTGACAGGCAACCAGTCGATGAGGTTGCTGGTCGATGTGGCACTGTCGAGACCGGCAACAGCTGGGTCGGCGGCCAAGACG
Organism: Haloarcula taiwanensis; assembly: GCA_002844335.1. Lineage (NCBI taxonomy): Archaea > Methanobacteriati > Methanobacteriota > Halobacteria > Halobacteriales > Haloarculaceae > Haloarcula > Haloarcula taiwanensis. Next base: position 78,793 of record CP019156.1, on the reverse strand, counting down.
CTACTGTCGACTCTCGGTACGGCGACAGGGCCGCGGCCTGCCTCGACGTATACCCCAGCCGCGGACGCACTGGCACGCCTCGAACGTAATGGCAGCGGGTCCTTTGATCCGGTCGTCGAGAAAGTCGCTGAACTGGCCGCCGAGCGACCGTTTGAGGAACGCGATACCGACCCGTTGGTCGTACTGGCGGCTGACCATCCCGGGTTCGTCGCCGACCAGCTTCAGGAATTGTTCGAACTCGCGGCCGCCGACGAACTGCCGAACAACAACCGACTTGGCGACGGCCTCGTCGCCGACGTCGCGGCGGCCAACCCGCGAGCAGTCAAACCGGCGCTACCGGCGCTCACCGGCGGTCTTGACCTTCGGACCGTTCAGCATGTCCTCGACGACCTCGCGGCCGATCATCCAGAACTGGTCGCCGATATCGTCCCGAACCTGACGGTCCACTCCTGTCACCGGTACTACCTCGGACGGGCGTTGGCACGGGCTGCTGACGCCGGGGCCGAGTTCTCCGCGGCTGATGTCACGGCGCTGGTCGAGAGTGTAGACACCGACTATAGGAACACGCAAAAAACCCGCTACTGGGCAGCCAAAACGCTCGTTACTTTGGCCAAGCACGATCACGACGGACTCCCGGGCCGGACCGAAGCGCTCCTCGGGGCCGCCCGAGCCGGTGACCTGGACGACCCTAATGTTGATCCGTTGGACCTGCCTGACGTGCGATCAGCCGGGTGGGGGCCCGGAGAGAACTGATACTGGCGAGCCAAATATTACCGGACGCAGATGCCGCCCGGTCGTCACTCGGCGCTCGTGTCTCAGGCTAATTAGAGGAGGAATATCTTAATAAAGAAGAATAATTGGTCGTGATTATCGCGCTAATCACAACCGCGTAGAGGGAATCATCCAGATCGGCAGATTGCTCTCTAGTTTGCAGAATTGACGAGCGAAGTCTGCGTCGTCATCGGGTCGGGATCAAGCCCCAACACGACCGATTTGGGGGGTTGGTAACGCACTGATTCGGTCCCAGTAGTCAGTTTTTCGAGCGTCGTCCCCTGCAGGTGAGCGACCAGCGACAGCACCGGCCTGACATCTGGATGCAACTCCAGCCACTCGTCGAACCGATCACCGTGTCCTGTCACGGCCAGCGTCAGTTCACCGCCGTAGTTGATTTCCCGGTGACCCAACCATAGAGAACTTCGGCGATAACAGCTATCTCGTCAGTAAACTGCGGGTTCTGTAGGCGTCAGTGTCCACCTCAGGGTGGGGTTGTAGCCTGCGACCCGCTGTCCTCGCTGCCGAATGGCAAGCAAATCCATCCTTATGATTTGGGACCCCCGCCCCCGGGTGTTTCCGCGTAAACCCTAGATAGGCAAGACAGGCTAAATGAGAATAAACAAGATACACATATAAATGCAGGAAAATACTAGAAGATATATTTAATTCTAGAGAGAGCAGATAGCTGATACAGAGGTTTGAAACGGATAGCAGACCATTTCTCTCTTTCTTCTACTCTAGGCAATAACTAGCTAGAAAGAAAGAGATATGATAAACGTAAGAAACAGGAACTGATTCAGTTTATGCCGATAGGAAAATCCGCGTTAGGGGCATTCTTAATCGCAGTATCGCCAATAAGACCCCTTATCGAGACTCATTATGCTCTTCCACACCTCACACCATCTATAGAGTTACGCGGAAACACCCGGGCCCCCGGGGGAATATTTTACCTTCGTATTCCAGTCGTGGTTGATCTGCTTCAGATCTACGCGGAAACACCCGGGGGTCGCAGAAATACCCGTACCGACCGTAGTAAGCGAACCAGCCGATACGTCCGAACACTTAGTCTTATGTGCTTGGGGTGAAAGAAGCACCGTATGTCACGGACGTTTGAGCGCGGTTCTCCGATATTCGAGGATGAACGTCCTCTCACAGATGATTGGGATCCAGAGGAACTGCCCGAGCGTGATGAAGAATTAGGGCAGATCCATAATGCGCTCGCACCTGCGATTCGCAATACTGGTGTCGGTCCACACAATATGTTTCTCTTCGGAAAAACGGGACAAGGGAAAACAGCAGGTGTTGAGTACAAACTTGAGGATCTCGTTGCAGCTGCCGATGACGCAGGACTAAATATCACGACAAGTCAATACAACTGCGCCGGCGACTCATCCTCATACCATGTATTGATCAATCTTGTTGAGCGTCTCACTGGTGAGAATCTGAACGGGCATCCAATGAGTAAAATCACCGATGCATTCTTCGATGCCGTGACTGACATTGGTGGAACGGTTATCATCGTATTGGACGAAATCGACAATATCGGGACGTCAGATGAAATATTGTACTCAATCCCTCGCGCTAAGTCCAACGGTAATATCCCCGATGATATGCATCTGAGTGTTATCGGCATTTCGAATAATTTTAAATTCCGTGACAATCTCTCCCCAAAAGTCAAGGATACCCTGTTTGACGAGGAAATTCACTTCGCACCGTATGACGCGAATCAACTGCGATCTATCTTAGAGCGGCGCGCCGATCAGGCATTCAAAGAGGGTGTTTTAGAGGGTGACGTCATTCCGCTCTGTGCCGCGCATGCAGCACAAGATAAGGGTTCGGCGAGGCAGGCACTGCGATACCTGTACAAAGCCGGTGAACTGGCGTCGAACACCGGGAGTGATGTCGTCACCGAAGAGCATGTGAGGACGGCACAGGAACGCATTGATCGAAAAAACATCGAAAAGGGAATTCGCGAGATGACGATGCAGGACCAACTGTCGCTAACAGCTGTCGTCGCACTAGAGGTAGAGAGCCAGAACCCAGCGAAGACGACCGAACTCTACGCTCGATACAAGGATATCGCTACGGAGATCAAGGCGGACATTCGAACCCAACGGAGCGTCCGCGACCACCTGCTTGAACTTGATCTGATGGGGGTTGTCAACGCGACAAAGAAACAAACCGGCAATCGTGGTGGCCCTCACTATGTTTTCGAACTTGGCTCCGACCTCGGGATGACACTGGATATCCTCTCCGAAGACTCTCGACTTGGCGACGCTATTGATCTCATCACGACGAACCGGTCAATCGAAGAATATCTTGACTGATAAGACTACGCGGAAACACCCGGGGGTGTAGTTTGCGGAGTCGTTAGTCTGGAAGGCGAATTACGCTATTAACGCCCAACATTCGGCCCTATTTGCCCATCTTTCAATTTACGCGGAAACACCCGGGGGCGGGCCGACCAATACTGAATACTCTATCCAGACAGGTAGTAGTTTTCCGGATTGGCCGGCACATCATACTTCGACTTCATTTCTTGCCCCCAGTTCCCAGTAGCAGCGTCTGCCGTTGATCTGCTTCGTGATCGTTGCTTTCGACGAGACATTGTCCGTGAGGTCATTCGACTGCTCGTCAGCTTCCCACCTGGATTCTATTCAACTTCGGCTTCGTGGGCTTTGCCCTCCCCAGCTGTCGACGGGGAGAGGCCCCCGTCTCGTAGGGCCCCGTTGAGCTGTTGCACCTATTCCAAAGACAAAATCTAGGTCTACCTTATATATCTTATCATGTAAGCAAAGTGGTACTACTTTCGATTTAGTTACCAGCTATATAGACTATATTGTCTAGATTTGTATGGTATAAGAAATCCTATATTATCTCCGATTTGCCGTCCTTATTCTATCCTGAGGATGCATTAAAAATCAAGCAACAGCGAAGGTACGAGGCACCCGATATAATACGAAAGTATTATATAGAGATAGAGTTTGTTTGTCTCACAAGTTTTTAGTTAACTCCAATGTCATAATCTGCTGCCAAATCCAAGATAGGGTTCAACAATAGTATTAGAAATCTAACACAGAATCGGTAGCGGATTACCGGTGGGGCATCGGTGGGCAAGCAAGAAACCAGAACCAGAGACATCCATGTCAACTCAAACCAACGCATCGAACGCATCGAACACACAACCAACACTCTACACCCACGCGAAGCGGCGGTTTGCTGACGCGTGGCTCACGCCCGGCGTGCGACAGACAACGCAGTTACTGCTGATCCTCACGCTATTTGCTGGCTCGGCGATGGGCCAGACCGACGTCGGGAACATCTACTGTGACACTGCTGTCGAGGACGGCGTTGACGTCGTCTTCGGCGCACTGGCTGGTCTTGGCCTGCCAGCAACGATGGTGTTCGTCGGTCGCAGTGGCCTGTCGTATATGCGGGCCTCTGGCAACCCGAACCAGCAAAACGAGGCCCGCCGGGACCTTATCCTCTCGCTGGTCGGCCTCGGTGTCGTCGTCCTGGCAATCGTGGCTCCGGAACTCATCACGAAGTTCGGGGACAACGTCGGCTTCGGCTTCTCGGACTGCGTGACCCCATTCTAAGCACACGATGGGACTCCGCTCACTGCTGATGATCGCGGCCCTTTGCTCGCTGCTCTCGACAGCCGCAGCTGCGGGGCCGGCGTCCGCTGGTGGCAACCCAGCTCAGATTGAGCGGGGGACGGCACACTCCTACACCGACGCGAGCCACGGTGGCGTGGGGATACTCCAACAGAACGCCACCGCGCCGAGTGGCTCCAACAGCGAGGGAACACAGACGAATCGCACTGACAACAACGAGTCTATTGATCGAAGGCCAGCAGACAACGGGACGGCAGCCAACGGAACCGAGGGCAACGAGTCCGTTGATCGAGGGCCAGCAGCGAACCAAACAGAAGCAAACAGATCCGCCGAGGTGGGATCGAGACGGCAGAACCTCAGCGCGAAAGTCTCGTGCTACGAGAACGCCTCGGACCCGCCGGCCAATGCCTCTGTCGGGGACAACGCGACAGCAGGCGTTGTGCCCCCGAACCGGTCCTACAACCACAACCACACGTTCTTCCGTGCGCTGTGGTCTGGCGACCCTGACCATCCGAACCTCACACGAGCTGACCGGGCCGGGGCTGAGAACGGCACGCTGGCCGTCCTCCCCTCTTGCACGGGAGATATGGTTTCTCGCGAGCCATCGAACACAACGCTGTGGAACCGGCCCGAACACGACTCGTTCCGGACTGGAATCGAGGACGCCTCCTACCCAGTGAACGTCACGGATACTCGCTCTGGCATCTGGATTCGTGACGCCTACGTCGCGTTCTTCAGCGTCGAGCCGTCGACGGTCGTCCATCGAGAGGGAGGTACGGAGCGTCTGGTCCGTCCGAACGGAACCGTTCGTGCCATCCACGACTACCGGGTGTACATCTCGGAGTTCTTCGAGGACGACTTCCGAGTAGTGAACACGTCGACGAACACGACGCTGTACGCCAACGGCACTGCGATGGACAACAGCACTGCCGCCCAGCCCACCCTCAACTACACGGAGATCAACGGGACCACGGAACTCCGGTTGGTCACGACAATCTCGACGAATCTCTCGGAGATTGGCGATGACGAGATTGACGAGTACGAACTGACGGTCACGGACTCGCGGACGGTCCAGGTGCAAAACCTCTCCGAGCGGGAGATGGTCGTCGAACCCGGTGTCGTCCCCAACGGCAGAGGGGCCACGACCGACGACTATCGCATCGGGACTGTAATCCCCGGCAGCTGGCAGAGCGTCCAGTTCGATGGGGGATACGAAGTCCAGAGCAAGTGGCGGTTCTACACTCGCTCACCGCCCGGCTGGGAAAACTGGTCGGAGAACACGACGACGCCAGTACGACCGCTCGAAACCCACGCTGTCCGAACCACGGAAGGCCCAGCAGTCACGGTCAACCGCGTCCAAAACGAGAGTGCCGACGGCTGGCGGTTCGTGCCCTCACTCGAAGCGACGTATCCGACAAATGCGACTGTGAACACGACGGGGAACACGACGGCGAACGCGACCACCAAGACGACGCTCCCGCCGGAGATTCGGATCAACCGTTCGGAGACGTTCACGACGGCAGATCGGTTCACGATTCGGAGTGCGGAACAACTCCGGACGGAGAACTTCGAGATCAACGGACTCGTCCGTGGGAACAGCATCGAACAGCCAGCGGACTCGACGAACCCGACGCCAATTCGCGAGGTCAATATCACCTCCGAGGTCGTCAACTCGACTGACAACTCGACGGACCTGCTGGTCCGGGTCGAACCGACGGCTGGCTTCCCGATTGTGGCAGGGAACGTCACTGTCGCAACGGGGCAGTCCCGGGTCGAACGGTCACTCGCTGGCGATGATGAGATTACGGTCACCGTCGACCAGGGCGAAGTCTCCTCGGCGATAGTCACGTATCGCCCGGCTCAGATCTGGTGGGAGCAAGGGCGTGCTGTCCCGGTACGAGACACCCAAGAGCGGGTCGCGTATGAACTCGATCTCCCAGACCTTGCGGAGTTCATCGACCTCGCTGTAGTGACGCTCCTGACGGTGTTGCCGGCTGTGCTGGCGCTGTATGGCTACGACGTCTGGACGAGAGGCAAATTCGTTGGTTGGTATAATCCATGACAAAGCAAGATATACCACGAAACAGCAGTATCGACCGCAGAACAGTGCTTGGACTCCTTAGCGGGAGTCTTGCCGCGCTTGCAGGATGCAGTGGCGGGCTGTCTGATAGCAGTGACGGAGGCGACGGAGGCGGCGGCCCGCCAGAAGAACAGTCCGACTACATCGAAGAGACGTCGATTGAGATTGTCGAGAACGGCCGCCAATTGGCTCTGGAAGTGGCTGTGACTGATGAGATCGAGCCGTCATCGGTTAGCATCATCACAGAGTCCGGTCGGGAGTTCTCCAGTGACTACTTCAGTCCTGGCGAGACCCGGACACGCCTCTCGCTAACAGAGGGAGAGGACTCGTACGAACCGCTGCCTCGGGGCCAGCACACGCTCTATCTCCGTGGGGATGACGTCGAAACTGAACTCCCACTCGAACTGGGCACCACGTTTGAGTTTGAGGAGGTTATCCCTGGGACTGAACATCCAGACTTCGTCGATGGTAGCTTGGCGATGGTTGTGCGGAACGTGGGCCAACGCACAGACGCAGCATCACAGACGCTTCTAGATGGTGAAACGAGAAGTGAGCGCTTTGTACCAGTGGAGCCCGGTGAATCTGCTGCCGTTAAATTTGATTTTCTCCTCAAGGATGGCCCAGGAATATGTGCAAGAGCTGATGAAGCTGGTGAGATAGCTGAGATCAACCACCATCTGACAGTTAACTTCCTCTGGAGTGATACAGTTACAGTCGCTCAGACTATCAAATATAACAATACTGATGGGTGCAAAAAGTCGCTAGTTGGTGAGCCAGAGGAAGTCACCACAACCCCGACGAAGACGGAGACGGAGACGGAGACGTAGCAATGCAGTCGGGAATTGCTGGGGAAATCGTGAAGGAGGTTGTCGAGAGGGTGGTTGGAGAACTCTCGTCGGCAATTACAGCTGGCATCAGTGGCTTCCTTGATCAACTCAGAACAGACATAATTGGGTATTTTGAGGGGTTCTTTGAGTGGCTTATTGACCCGATGGTAGGCACACCTTCTCCGGAAGGGCCGAATTCAGCAGCCCCTGTCGACATTGCATTTGAGTCTGCGAGTAATGCTCCGTGGGACGCGTTAATCTCGAATATATACTTCGATGGAATCGTTGGGTTAGCGCTCGGCATCCAGTTTTCTGTTCTGGCGATGATCGGGCTTAGATACGGGTCGATGAACCCGGTTATCCGGAAGAAGCTCCTTCGCCGACTCGGAGTTGCCTTCCTTTCGCTGTTCTTCTGGCTCCCGGTAGCCTCGCTGGGGACGCAGTTCTTCGATGCGATTGGCCGAACAATATACAAGGGATCACACACCCCCAAGGAGGCAGCCGCACTAATCAGTTCAGCCCAGCAGATTGCGGATCTCAGTCTGGGGATATTCCTCGTCCTCATCGTTGTCGGACTGTATGTCTACCTCAAGGCGGCGTTCATTTTCATCACCAGATGGCTGCTGGTCTTCCTGCTGACGCTGTCGATGCCACTGGTCGCGACGTTCTGGGCAGTAGAAGTCTGGCCGCTGAACCGCTTCTCGGGACTGGCGAAACAGGTCGCCGGCGCGTACCCCGGAGTCCTCGCTGCGGGTATCCCGCCTGCAATCCTGATACGCATGAGCTTTGAAGCGACAAACTGGGGACTGGCTTCTGAGCTGTCCCTGTTCATCAGCCTCGTGACGCTGTACTTGGCGGCAAAGTCCCAGAAGGTCCTCATCCAGCGGAGTAGCCGCGTGGCAATCCAAGTCAGCGAGCAGGCGCTCGCCGGCGGCAAAAAGCCACTCAAGATCGGTGCGGCGGCTGGTGGTGCAGCGGCGACAGCCGGCGCTGGCGCGGTCGGTGGCCCCGGGGCAGCAATGGCGACGGGTGGCACGATTCGAGCTGCCTCAGGCGCTGCAAAAGGGCGTGTCGGCAGTGCTGCCACGGGTGCCCAGATGGTCCACCGCCAGATGGCAGCTAACCCCGCTGGCATGAAGAGGAGTTCTAGCGGCGGCCCCACCGGCTCCGGTGGCGGCAGTAGTCCCAACGGCTCCGGAGGTGGCGGCAACAGTGGCTCCGGCGGCGGTGGCTCCGGTGGCTCAGGCGGTTCCGCTCCGCCTTCTGGCGGCGGCAGTGGTAGCAACGGCTCTGGTGGCTCACCGCCCTCTGGCGGCGGGAGCGGGTCCAGTGGAAGTCCCCTCAACAGCCGATTCACCAACGGTAGTTCATCCGGTTCGTCCGGTTCGTCCGGCGATTCTGAGAGCGACGACAACCCGGTTAGCGAACGCCAGACGAAGATCAACTCCGGCGATACCAGAGTGTTCGAGTCTGACTCAGACCCGCCGTTCTCGGATGGGAAGCCCGACGAAAACGGGACCGATACCGACTCTGGTGGGTCCGAGTCGTATGACTCGCTGCAGGACGTGTTTGCAACTGATGACGATGTATTAGGACCAGATGTGTACCGCGACGGCCTGCCGCATAAGGAGGATGGCGACTAATGGTTGACTCAGAAGAAGAATACGACACGAATATCATCCACGAATCCCTCGGAGACTCGACCAACTTCTGGGGCGACTACACGCTGGGGGAACTCATCCTGTTCCTCATCCCGCCGTTTGGCTTCCTCGTCGCGATGGGGATGCCGTTCGTGCCAGCGGCGCTGTTCTTCCCAACGTTGGCTCTCACAGCGGTCGTGGAAGTCTTCCTCTACATCCTGCACAAAGTCCGGCCAGATCACTATCGGCTCACTGAGTGGCTGCGGGTCAAACTGTTCTGGCTCGTCAAAAAGAAGCAGTACACTCACGGCCAGGGGAATCAGGATTCCCGGCAGGTCACGCGACTAGAGCGGGTCATGCCTCACGGCATTGAGCGCGTCGACGGAGCGTACGTCGGCGCGGTCGAGGTCGAGCCCGCCAATATGTCGCTGCAGGACGACGAGAAATGGGAGAAAGCCGTCACATCGCTCACACGCCTGTCTGAATCGCTGACTGGCCGGGCGAAACTCCACGTCACGACGGCCGAGGTCGACAACGAGTCCCACATTCAGGCACACGTCGACCGGCTCGACGACCCCGACGCGGAGAGCCATTCGATCTTCCGGGGCGTCCTCATGGAGTTCGTCAACCGCTACACCGACGACAGCGGCAACGTTGAAACTGAGACCGAACTCCAGCGCAAGTACTACATCGTCGTTTGGGTGACTGACGATGATATCCATGATCTCCAAATGAACAGTGACTCTATCGCGGATTACCTGACCGGGATACCGGTCATTGGGCGGCTGTTCACTCGATTCGACAGTGACACGCTCACTGACGCCGAGCGAGAGGAGTTCAAAGCCAAGAAGCTCCACGACCGGCTCGAAACCGTCGACAGAGCAGTCAACAATATGTTCCGGTGCCGTAGTCGGTCGGTCAGCCCGCATGAGCTGGCGCACTTGACCGAGGACTACTGGGCCTGTGAAACCCGGACCGAGCGGGAGTACGAAGAGGCGGCCTCCGTCTCTCCGGTGACGTATTCGGCACGGGAACTCATCAAGCACGGCGAGGGTGCCGCAGCCCACGACGCTGCGGAGGGCATGGACACCGACGACGTCGGTGGGACCGACTACGAGGTCGACGAGACCGCCTTCGTCTCCCAGTTGCATAGACCGGGAGAGAACCATCGGTCACTGGTCGCGCCGACGGATATCGAATGGGAAGCCGACCACGCTCTCATCGACCAAGAGACGTACACACGGTGCTTCTGGATCGAGACGTATCCCGAGCATCCGACCAGTGGAATGCTAGAGCAACTACTGCTGGATACGGACCTTGCCGTCGACGTCTCAATCCACATCGACCCATACGACGCTGATACAGCAGTGTCGGTCATGAAAGAGTGGATCTCCTCGCTGAAGATGCTGCAAAACGACAAAGGAGAGTTGGAAGCGGAGGATATCGAACAGGAGGTCAACCAAGCGAAGTACATCCGGCAGATGGTTCGGCGGAACCACACGTCGCTGTTCCGTGTCGGGGCGTTCATCCGCCTCACTGCGGAGACCGAAGAAGACCTCCGGAAGCAAACGAATCGGCTCGAAACGCTGCTGCGCGACTCGCCCTCGAACTGCGGCGTCAAGCGAACGACCCGCCGGCAGGAAGCAGGACTGGTGACTGTCTCGCCCATCGGGGCCAACGAACTCGGGCAAAACCGGCTTTCTTCGATGACCGGGGAAGCACTCGGGTCGCTGTTCCCGTTCTCGTCGAACTACCTCCGGATGGAGGACGGCATCGAGTACGGACTGCACGGGCACAACGACTCCTCGCTGTTGATCGACCCGTGGGCGCTGGAAACCGGCCACTCGGAGCTTGTAACCGGGATGCCCGGCGGCGGGAAGACCCACGGCACGCAGGCTCGGGCGATGCGGATGCTGAAAAAACGGTCGGACGTCAAGCAGATCTACATCGACCCGGTCGGGGATATGCACGGCAGCGCGAAGATGTTGGATGCAAAGACGATCACGATCAGCGGCGAGACGCCGCTGAACCCGTGTGAGATGCATCCGACGCCTCAGCATGTCCTCGAACAGTCCCCGGATATGCAGCCGGTCTCAGCGAAGAAAGACGAAGTCTACGGGGTCATCGAGAACTTCCTGCAGTCGCGGGATGTCGATCTGGAGATGCACAGCGGCCTGATCACGTTCCTGATCGACAAGATATTCTCCGAGTCCGATATCGACCCAGCGGAGCCGTCGACACACACGCCGGAGAACTCGCCGGACCTGAGCGACTTCTTGGAGGTAGTCGACCGCCTCCAGGAAGAGCCGGAAATGTTCCCGGGAGCGACAACAGAGTCCTCCCAGCAGAAAATCCAGCAGTACGCAAACGAACTCTCGATTGCGCTGCATCCGTTCCGGCCGGGGAGTACGTTTGGCAACCTCTCGAAAGAGTCGGACCTGCGGCTGATCGACGACAGCAGCAAGGCCGTCTATCTGGACCTCCAGCAGGTCGAAGGCTCGGGTAGTGGCCTCGGCAAGCAGTCGTTCATTATGCAGTTGCTGTTGTCGACGCTGTACCAGCAGGCCAAAAATATGCAGCAGAAGGTCGAGATCATCATCGACGAAGCTCACTACCTGTTCAACGACGACGCAAATCTGGAGTCGCTGAACCAGATTGCTCGCCACCAGCGCCACGCCGGACTGCGGCTAGTGATGCTGTCCCAGACGCTCTCCGAGTTCGAGGACAAGGGCGCAGCCGAGGAAATCGCGGGAATGTGCCCGATCAAGGTGCATCACCGCGAGCCGGAACTGGGCGATGAAACCGCAACAAGCGCTGGACTGACGGATGAACAGCAGTCCTACATCCAGCACGCCGAAGCCGGCAAGGAGTCACTGGGCGACGGACAGGGCTACTCGCAAGCGCTGGTTCGCGTCGACGAACATGGCGATTACCCGCTGACGATCAAGACGTCGTGGGAAGAGAAGCAGATCATTGACCTCGACGCTGACGCGGAAGATACGCTCGACGTTGTTGCTCACGGGGCGGACTCTCGCGCTGCTGACTTCGAAGAGTTCGTCCATTCACAAGCAGTCGAGCAAGAGCTAGCGAATCGTGGATTGTCCCCGGAGAAGGCTGAACACGTCCTCAACGGACTCAGCGAAGACGAGTTGGTGGACGTGGTGTCTGTGGCTCTTGACCAGACACAGCCAGAAGCAGTTGTCGCTGATGGTAGTATCGAGGAACAGAGCGACCCAACACCAGTTGACTACATGGACTGATTCACATGAATGAAAGTATCACATTTTCGATGAGCGCAGAGAGAAAGAAACAGATTGTAACACAGGCTGAGAAGAACGACGAAACGGTCACCCAGTTCTTGCTCAAGGCGGCAGAACAGCGTATATCTCGTGAACTGCAGGAGCAACGTGCTAACGAACTGGGGGTTGCAGATGAACTGCAAGACCTTGCTGATAGTGTCACTGGCGAAGTGAGCGCTGCAACGGATATCGACACAGATCAAGAACTGTGTCACACTGTAGCATTGTGGGAGTTGATTTCGAGTAAGTATGATGCTGATACTCGGGCTGCCGCAATGGAGGAAGCACCAGAGAAACTGCAGGAGCAGGTAGAGAAAGTTGGCGGAGGTGATGACTGATGACAGAGCGAGATGAAGTTCTTCAGATATACACGACCAGCGAAAACAAGGAATGGATCAAAGAGCGGGCTGAAATAGAAGGCAAGACGATCTCGGATATCGGCCATAGTCTCGTTGAAGAGTATATTGACCGCGAGACTGGTGAAACCCAGTTTGAGCGGTACGGGACTGATACACAACTCGAACTCGTCATGGAGAATATTCGGAGTGATATCACGGCTGAGCTGGACGAGTTCAAATCCGAGACGCTGGAGGAACTGAAGACAGTCCAGAAAGTCCGGACAGCATACACCATCGCTATCTGGAAACTACTGCAGGAGGACCACGATGATGCACACCTCAGATTAGCGATGAAATTTGCGACCGACCGCATTGGACGGGAGCCAGCTACAGAGACAACAAACGGGAGTGATACAGACTCAGGAGAGCAGGGTCGTGAGTCCTCGGTGGCGACTAATGCTGGGGGTGACGGTGCATGATACTGCCAACGGATTATCAGCGGAATGGAGCAGGGAATCTCGTTGATTACATCCGGCGCGACCGGGACCAGGACGCCGGCGCGACAGTTGGCCTACGGAATCCGGCCGGGCGAGAACTGTCCGACCCAGAGGTAAATCGGTTCGTCGACAAGAGCCGAGAATTCGGATTTCAGCGGCATCTGATCGTCTCGCCAGATCCCACTGGAGAATACTCACCAGAAGAGGTGAATGCCAACACTCGGGAACTTATGAACCGCGAGTTCGCCCGGCAGCCGACAACTGACTACGTATACGGTGTCCACCAGAATACGGAGTTCCCACACGCACACGTTGCGGCGACTGGCGAGCGTGCGGAGTTGGAGATGGATCGGGAAGATATTCGACAGATGCGCGAACAAGCAGCGACCGTATTTGAGGAACCCACTCGAACGAGAGACCCAACGGCTGCCCCTCGCGATGCCCCGGAGAATCCCGGTCGGGTCGTGGATCAAGAAGCACGGGCGCAGTACCACGAAGCAGAGCTGTCGCTGAACCCCGAAGCGGAAAAAGCGCTCAAACGGGCGACTGAGAAGAGCCAGCAGAAAGACGTCGGACAACCCACGGCTGAGAAAGCGAGCGAGGAGCGCCAACCTGAGCCACTCTCAGAACGTGCTGCAGAGAAGGCCGAAGAACAGGCGGCAACTGAACGCGAACCCGAAGTTGATCTTGAACGCGAGCAGGAACCCGAGCGCGAAGTTGGGTGGTGGCAGTGAGTTCTAGTTCCTCTGCGCCACCAGGACAACGCTCCGGAGAGGTTCCGAATAGTCTCAAGTACGACAACGTCGTCGGGTTCGTCTGGGCCGGATTCATGCTGTTGTTCCCGCCGATGATCGTCGACAGCGACAAGGTTCTCCCGAAGCGGTTCTGGGCGTGGCGCTACATTTACCTCGGCTTTGGACTCATCAGCACGGCGTTCTTCTACGACGTGCTTGTCCAGACTCCCAGCGCAGTGCTGTTGTTCCCGTTCGCACACGTTCTAGCTGCCGTCTCAGTCGGGACACTGTTTGCTGACTTCACCGTGCCCGGGCTATCGCTGCCGATGGTCTCGTACTCGACCACGGTGATCCTATATGCCATCTCAATCGGTATCGTGTTCTCCGGGGAACTACTCCGCCGGACATCGCCGGAAATACTCGCGATGAACCAGTGGGACCACGACGACGGGGAGTCTGTCGTCCCGCTCGAAGAAGTCTCTCACGAACACGAAGAGGCCGAGATGCCGTTCACGCTCGACCAAGATGTCTCTACAGCCGTCGTGGGCGAGACTGGGTCGGGCAAGACGTCGATGATGAAACTACTGGCCTACCAGTTCCCGTATTACAGCGATACTGCGGTCATCGCTCACGATACTGGCGAGGACTTCCAAGAGTTCTATTCGGAGCTGGGCTTTGAGGTTCAGCGCATCCGCCACGAAGACAGCGATGTGGTCTGGAATCTGTTCAAGGACGCCGATTCAGAGTCGGACTTCCGTGAGGTCGCCGGCGCGATCTTCGGCGAGGCCGACGGCCACGACCCATTCCATCGGCCCGCCAAACAGACTTTCGCAGAGATGCTGATGTACCTCCATCTCAGCGCACAAAAGAACAATCGCCGCCATGCTCTCTGTCACGCCGATATCGTCTCGCTGCTCAACGAGGGCCACATCGCGCTCAAGAAAGCCCTTGACGAATTCGACCGGCTGGACTCGGGTCACATCGACCCTGACAAGGGGAAAGGCGCACAGAACGTTTACCAGACGATCAAGGAGAACGTCGATCCCGTCTTCACTGGTGACTTCGGAGACTACGGGGAGTTCTCCCTGCAAGAGTACATCGAGAACCCGGAAGGCCGGGTCCTAATTATCGACTCCAATCCGACGGAACTGGAGACGCTCGGGCCGATGTACCAACTGCTCGTAGACTGGTCGATCCGCTACGCGATGAACGCCTCGAACCCGACAGTCCATATCCTCGACGAGATTGATGCGCTGCCGGCGCTCACTCAAGTAACGAACCTGACGGCCCGAGGCCGAAAGCACAAGGCTCGGGCACTAGTCGGCGTGCAAACAATCGGCCAGCTCAAAAACACGTACAGTACGATCTCTGGGATTGTCGGCAACTGCCCGCAAGGCGTTTACTTCGGTCCGGGTGACACTGAGTCGACGGACTTCATCCTCGACGAACTCGGCGAGAGCCGGCAGTATGACCGGTCCGAGATGGTGTCGATGAGCCATCAAGGGCGCGGCGAAAACCCACGGACGCAGGCTCGGGACACGTACAAAGAGAAGGACAAAACGCCGGTCACCTCTGGTCTGCTCCGAGACTTCCAGCCCGGTGAGTGCGTTGCCGTCTCTCGGACAACGTGGGTTCATGGACAGTCCTACGAACTGGCTGATGTTCGCGACAGTCTCCCAGCCCAGGGTGCGGAGTCGCCGGGCAGTTCAGAACCGGAATCCTCTGAGGATGACACCGACATAGAGAGTGACAGCTGGTTCTCGTTCACTCGGGCCCGACTCGATGATGTGCTCTATGGGTCACTTGGTGAGACCGAAGATGATGAGTCCAGAGAGAGTGGCCCGGATCGTGACCCTGAAGTCGAGCCGACTGCCGACGCGACAGATGGGGTGGGCGACGACGAGTCGAGCGACCCACTCGACCAGACAACAGCAAACACTGCCGTCACGTCACCGGATACAGACCACCCAGATGTATCAGATGAAGAATGTGAGTACGACGGTGGCGATCACGACCAGCAGTCCGACGACAACAGCGGTGACTTCTCCTCTGACGAGTCACCGAACCCCACCACTGATGAGACGGAAGCCGCTGAGAAAGGAGATGCTGAATCGGCCTCAGAATCAGACGCTACTGAGACTGATGAGCAAGACAAAACAGAGTCAGAAGAGAGGGGGCACGACCCGGCTGGGTTCATGTGACTGCTTCTCTACAGAGTAACGATAGCATCTAAGAAATTCTACACTTTTGCGGATAATCTCTTGATCTCCCTTTGGTTGTTGACTGATAGAGTCCTCTGGCTGTAGCCCCTCAATAGAGCCATTGTCAGATATCCAGTAAAATCTCTCCAGCTAACTAATTCTGGGTGAAATCGCCAGACGGAACCGGTTTTGCTCCTATCTGAATCTATTAGCCAAGTGACTGATTCGTACAAAATCGCAATACGTGGCGGGTGTGATTCACAGAATAATTGGTCCTTTAACTTGCCGTGCTTTGCGGGGCGTTCTGAGAGCGATTTTTGCGAGAAATGCATAGGCAACCTAACATTGGGAGAGCGGGTCGATAGACCCAACACAAACAGGGGTACGAATCCGTTCAGCCCACCTGCACTCAAACCTATTGGAGAACAGATAGGTATTGTCTCATCTCTTGGAGTCCGATCAGGACTGCACACGACGAACCAGCCTCACCGAACATCATGTGAGTCCACTGCCCAAGCACGTCGGCGGCCACCGCCGTCCAGGGCCACGCCGATCACGACCACACTCGAGTTGAGCCAGTGCTGGCAGACCCACGCCCGACCCTCGCTCGCTTCGGCCCCTCGTGGCGCACACCTTGTCGCTCACCGGTCGGCGAGCACACCATCATGTCCGGAGCTTTGTGTCTGAAACCCAATAGGTACAATGTGCCTTGTTTTCCCATCATAGTGTAGTCGCAAATTAGTGTGCCACTCAGCTGGGAACTGTCCGATTCCCGTCGGGGATCGCGCCCGCTACTGCAGGCACGATTGGACCGGCGTGAGGCGCGCGACCGCGCCGAGCGCAGCGCCTCGTCGTCCGAGTGAGCGAGGACACGACAGACGAGCATCGCGAGTCTGTCAGTGGCGTCGCGCGCTGGGACGGTCCACTGGTTCAGGTTTGATTCTCACGGACAGTTCGGTGGTTCATCAACTCTTCAGAAGGGTTCAACAGACAGAACTGAACTGCGTTTGGCAACGCATTTGATAGTTGCAATGTACTATTCATATAATTCGGGATGGCTATACTGGATGATCTCTCGGGATTCGAGTTCGAAGACCTGATGGAAGACGTGTTCCGCAACCTCGGCTACGAGAACGTCCGCCAAGCCAAGCGCACAGCCGATGAGGGACGGGACATCATCATGGAGGAAGTGATCGACGAAACGCGGCGTGCGATTATCGTCGAATGCAAGCATACGGGAACGGTCGGTCGCCCGGTCGTCCAGAAGTTGCACTCGGCCATCGCGACGTTTGACTTCGACGGCCCCAAGCGGGGGATAGTCGTCACCACTGGCCGATTCACGAGCCCTGCTCAGGAGTACGCAGATCGGCTCCAGCAAAACGACGACCCGTACCCCATCGAGTTGCTCGACGGCGAGGACCTCCGAGAGATCGCTGACGAGATCGGCCTCGACCTCTACAACGGTCGTATCGAGATTCTCTGCGACGAGACCCTGCGCCCGTACGACCCGGCGGCCAACGTCGACGCGCCGGTCCAAGAAGCGTTCCGCGATATCGAGAATATCGAGGCCGCTGACCTTCCAGAACCACACTCGCGGGTGACGTTCCGCCCGGTGGTTGAGGTCACCGCGGACACGAACGCAGTCTTCGAGACGTCGGTGGGAGTCATCCACCGGATCAACGACCGCACACAGTTTGTTGTCCACGCCGCACGCGGCCATCCGAAGGTGGCCGACGACGATGTCGCGACGCTGGTCGCCGAGAATTTCCACGCGACGATCGACCTCGATACCGAGCAGTTTACCGAGGTATTCGACGACGTTGAGGAGCGACGGTTCGGGCAGACCCAAACGGAGTACAAGGAGTGGGCCGTCGAGCGGCTTCAGGACTACCACACGACGACAGTGACCTACACGGGCGACAACAACGTCACGTACAACAAGACGTGTGAGCCGAACCGCTCGGACATTTCCGTCCAGTTGATCGAGCCAGTGTACCTTCCTAAAGTCCGGCACAAAACCGATCTGCAGGAGTACATCTACCCCTACGAGTACTACGCGGCGGGCCCGTCAAGAGTGACCGCCGAGGACGGCATCCATCAGTGCGTCCACTGTGACACGACCGGCGGTGACGAGACGTACACCTACTGCCCGAACTGCGGAGCCATTGCCTGCTCCAGTCACATCAAAACGGAGCGGCTGGAAGGTGAGCCGATCTGTACGGGCTGTGCGGTGACGGAGCGGTTCGCGCTGAAGACGAAGTACTTCTACGACGACCAGAACCTCGAGACGTTCCGCCAGGAGTACGCCGAGATGCCGCTTCATGAGAAGGCGATGGAGAACAAGTTACTAGCCGGGGGTAGCGTGGTCGCGACGCTGCTGCTCGTCGTTGGACTACTCGTCATCGGCGGCATCATCTGAGCGGGCTCGGTGTTCACCGTGGCAGTCTTCGCAGAACTGATCAAAAACTGCTGTTTCTCATCGGTACAGTCACCTGCCCGTAGCAAACGCTTATGGTTTCTAGTTTCGTAACACTATACAAGATGAGCTACGATACAGAACACGTTCGAAACTCGGGAGATACCCCGGGAATGATCACCGGGATTCCGACGTTCACAGAATTGCTCGAGAACCCGTCCCTTGCTGCCCTCTATACATCGATTAAACGTTCAGAGAGCACAACAGGCCCCGAACTCATCGAAGCAATGAATGTCTCGAAAAAGACGGTGTACGACTACCTACATAAACTGGAACAGGCAGGTCTCGTCAGCAAGGTCGCAGAGGAGGCTGGTACCGCTGTGTACACTGCTGAAGAATTCGAACTGACCTTAACAGTCCGCGAGGCTGAGGTCTCTATCACCCCAGAACTTATCGAAGTGATCGCACACAAAGACGAGTATCCAGCAATCGAGCGAGTTCTTGAAGACCACGGTATTGTCACATTCGCGCTAGCACACGATCTTGTGAAGGAGCACAGTGAGGGGGATGTCACAATCCGTCAAATCGCGAGTCTCACGGATCTTTCGCCTGGAATTGCGTATGACCTTGTTGAAGCGCTCTATTCGATTCTTGACCTCGGTGACAGCGAATCGGCTCCGACGACGTACACACCGGGAGATTTCGATGAGGACGACGGCGATCTACTTGAAGAACTGACCGACAAGTAGACCGAATGACGAGGATATACACGGCGAACATTGCGGACACGGTGATGTTTCGGAATCTAGGAAAGTATCCTAGTCCGCGACTACAATCGCTCAAGAGTGCTGTTGAAGAAGCTGGAACCGAAATCTGGGTGCCAGCAGCAGTCTACCACGAGCTGGCGGATACTGGGGGTGGTGACCAACCGACGAATCCATACCTTGACACGGCTATCGAAGAGGGGTGGGTTCGGGTAGCCACCCCGCTGTCAGGTGACCGAACAGACGACTTTGATAGTATCGCTGGGGCGGTTGAGAAAGCCCGGTTCGTTGCAGATGCCTTTCTCAACCAGCAAAGCAAATATCCAGAGACGAACAACTGGCGGGATGCGGCGTTGGTCGCGTTGGCAGTTCGCTTATTCGACCAGAATGCCCGGATTCGCGTAATAACCCACACAGCGGATAAAAACCTGGCAACAGCGTGTGCCCGTATCCCTCCCGAATTCGGCTACTATGATGTCCAGTCCAGATATTATAACCCACCACAGACAGCGAAAGCTGAGTTCCCAACTGTTGACCGGCTTACGTGGGATGGGCCAGAGTAGGTTACGAGATGTATACGAAATCAGCTAACAGATCTGTTAGGTTTGTATGCTTGGCCGGGATCGCGCCCGCTACCGCAGGCACGACTGGACCGCCGCGAGGCGCGCGATAGCGCCGAGCGCAGCGCCCCGTCGTCCGAGTGAGTGCCAGCGAACGAGGACACGACAGACGAGCATCGCGAGTCTGTCAGTGGCGTCGCGCGCTGGGACGGTCCACCAGCCATCCAGCCCAGTTGCGCCCCGGCCGGCAGACCCACGCTTGCGATCTATCCGACACTCCGTGGAATCAGGACCTCGACGTGTGCCAGCTGGAACCACCCCGACCCGGAGCTTTTTGAGCGATGACGGACAAGTCTGAATCGCACCGTTCTCATGTCACAGCCACACCTTTCTCCAGAGCAACAGCCATCCAACCAGCGACCGGACGATGTGTACGTCGTTGGGTTGACCGACCGACAGGATGTCCCGGTGACGATAGCTAAAGTCGCAAACGTAGCGAGAGGATCCACAGATTGAGCCGGTATCGTTTTTGAGCATGTACAGGCCCAACGAGATTCAGTGAAAAACTTCTGGGACCACTGAATAGCTGTTCCGATCTGGGCCATGACAGAGTATGATTCAAAAAGTAATTTAGGCCTGCCTAAAAAGAAATGTCGTATGACAGTGAAGGACTTGGGAAAGAAAATGAAGTGGAAGGGGAAAGACCGGCTGACTGAGAGCACAATTGAATACATAGCGTTCCTCACTCGCTCGGAACACCGATTTCGCGTGCTCAATTTATTAGCGGATGGTTCCAGTTCCCGCGATGAACTGCGCGACCAGCTGGACGCGACGCGAGTAACCCTGAGCCGAATTCTTGGAGACCTCGAGGATCGGGAACTCATTCAACAAAGAACCCCCGATAGGGTGTACGAACTATCCTCTTTCGGTGAAGCTGTTCATCGAGATCTCGCTAGGCTTCAGGGAACTGTAACAGTTGGACAGACCTATCCCAACCTGATTTCGCGACTCCCGACCGACTGGTTCGACTTTGATCTTCGTTGCCTCGCCGATGGCGAGCACGTCCACGGCAAGTCCGAGGATCCACTCGCAGCCGCTCGCGTTGTAGCGAACGCAATCAAAGATGGATCTTCGTGTGAGTCACTTGTTGGGACGTTTACTTCCCTCCCGATGTATGGGTACGAACAGTCTATCCGGAACGGGAACCAACCTGAAGTCCACGTCGTTTTCGATTCGAATGTTACTGAAACGATGGTAGGGGACTCATCTCTACGCACGAAGTGGCGAAAAATCGAGTCCCAGGTCGATACAACAGTATATCTTAGTCTTGATGAATCTGTCCCCTGTACCATCGACCTCATCGACGGCGAAACAGTGTTTTTCACCATCGACCGGGATCAGGAGACTGGATTCGATATTATCTCATGTTCTCACCCTGATGTGATAGCGTGGGCTGAGCAGGTCATCGCTGAGTATCGTGATCGTGCGGTGCCGCTCGCTGAGCGGACAACTGACGTCGCCCGATAGAGCGACAGCGGAGTGTTACTCGTAACACGCTGTGAACATCGTACGCGCTGGATTAAATCGGACAGCGGGAATCAATAAGTTGTTTTAGGCCACCCTAATCAATATGGTACGTCGACGTCAGTTGCTTGTGAGTAGTGCTAGTCTCATTGCTGCCGGCTTCTCCGGCTGTGTTGGAAGTTCTACCGACGGAACGGACAGCACGGATCAGTCACGGAGTACAGAGACAGACAGTAATATCGCCAGTGAGACGGCAGCTTCCGAAACAGCAGCGTCGGACCCGACACCGTATACGGTCCGAATGGAACCTAACGACCCCTACACATTTGAAGAGGTGCCCGAGACGTATGGCGTCGGTACCAGTCCCTTCATCGACATGGGCATGGCGCTTGGGATCCACCCGACGGCGACCACTGGTCTCGAGCGCGCCCCGTTGAAATTCTACGACCTCCTTGATCTTGGATTCGACGAGAGACAGCCCGTCAAGATCGCCAGCGATGCCGAGTCCGGCTACGATAAGGAGAACTTCTATGCCGCTGATGCAGATGTCTGGCTCATCTCCCGAAACAACATCAGCCGTTACGTCAACTGGGACGACTCCGACTTCGTAGATGTCGAGTCCCAGACTGGCCCCTTTCTTGGGACGACGCTTCGCTTTGCCCCCCAATCCGCTGTTCAGAACGAACCGAATCCGTACACGATGTACGAGGCCTTCGAGAAGGTGGCGGACATTTTCCAGCGCCAACGGCGGTTCCAAGGCTGGCAGTCGCTCCACAACGACCTCATGGGTACCATTGAGGACGCGCTCCCGCCGGAGGACGAACGTCCCACGGTCGCCGCTATTTGGCGCGGTGTTAGTCCTGACTCCGGCCGGTTCCGAATCGCGCCCCTCCACCGCCTCGGCAACAATACTAAGTCCTACTATCGCCTCGGTATGCAGGACGCCTTCGAGGGACAGTACCCAGACGGACCTGTTGGCTACGAAGAACTGGCCCGCGCTGACCCTGACTATATCGGCGCTGTCGGCGCACTCACATCAGCGACCCACGAGGAGTTCGTGAATACCGTCATTGAGCCCTTCGAGAACAACGAGAACGGCCAACGACTCCGCGCCGTCCAGAACGGCAATGTCATCCGAAGTGGCGGTCAGTATATGGGCCCCATCGTCGATATGTTTTCCACCGAAGCTGTCGCGAAGCAGGTTTACCCCGACGAATTCGGCGAATGGCCCGGCGCTGTCGGTGCCATCCCGGAGAGCGAGCAACTCTTCGACCGCCAGCGTCTCATCGACATCGTCAACGGGGATCTGTAGAACCGATGGCGGAACTGTTTGATCGACTCGCAGATCGAAAAGCGGCGGCCAAGCGCTGGTATGCCGACTCGGCTCTGGCGGGTGTCGTGCTCGGAAGTATCACCGTGTTGGTTGGAGCAACGTTGCTACAGGTAAGCTTCGGCGCGTTCCCGCTGACACTCTCTGAAGCGTGGGGTGCAGTCCTCGACCCCAGAATCCTGTTCAGTCTGGAAGCGTGGCACGCATTCCTGTTTGGCGCTGATATCCCCGAGTGGTTCACTCAGCAACAGCACATCGTCTGGAATATCCGCCTGCCGCGTATTCTGGTCGGCGTGCTCGTCGGTGCAAACCTCGCGGTTTCGGGCGCCATCTTCCAGATTATCACTCGGAACGAGCTCGCAAGTCCCTACATTCTCGGTATCAGCGACGGTGCCGGACTCGTCGTGTTGGTCGTACTGACGGCGTTTTCTGAATTCCTTCCGCTTGTACCCGTTCTCGCAGCACTCGGTGGTGGAGGGGCGTTCCTGCTAGTGTATGTTATCGCGTGGAAGAGCGGTACGAGTCCTGTTCGACTGGTACTGGCAGGTGTTATCGTCGGAACTGTCTTCGGGTCCATCCAGCGGGCATTGTTCTTCTTCATCGACGACCTCAACACCGTGATGTCTGCACAGGCGTGGCTCTCCGGATCGCTGCTGAACACCGACTGGGCGGAGGTCCGCATCGCGCTCCCGTTCACGGTGCTGGCGCTCGTACTCGCGTTCATGATGACCGCGGAACTGGACGTGCTCGCACTCGGCGAGGAAACCGCAAACTCTCTCGGTATGCCTGTCGAGAAAATGCGATTCGCGGTTGCCGGTATCGCCGTGTTGTCAACGGCGGCGGCGATCGCGGTCGCGGGTCTCATCGGCTTCGTCGGACTCATCGTCCCACATATGGCCCGGAACGTCGTTGGTGCTGACTCGCGGCGGCTCTTGCTCGGGTGTTTGTTTCTTGGGCCGGCGCTACTGGTCGGTGCTGATGTCGGTGCCCGCCTCGCGCTCAACCCCATCCAGCTCCCGGTGGGTATCATTACGGGACTTGTCGGTGGTCCGTACTTCCTCTATCTGATGCGGAAGACCGAGAATCTGGGTGAAGTGTGATGTGGGGATATGAGATCTCACGTGAGCATGGAACGGACCGAGAATTGTCGGATGATGTCACAGACGATCTGCCCTCCCTCCCGCAAAGCTCTCGTCGAGTCGTTTAGCAGTCGGTACTCCCTGCTGGATCCTACCTAGTCTGAAACAGGCCCGAGCAGTAGCACGCATCGTCTCCTGATCAGTGTCGAGCCAACGACGCTGGAACCGACAGCGGGCTTGAATTACTCGCATAGGATACTGCCTTATTACTTGACGCCGCCACCTATTTATATGCTGTTGCACAAAATCAGATAGTGTCTGAAATGGCGAAACGTGATATAACGGTGTGCATCAATGCGTATCCTGACTCGGATACCGATGTCTTTCGTATCAGTGCCGCAGACGACATCCTACGACTGCTCGTCGACGCCCACGATACGGAGTTTACGATCCCCGAACTCGTCGACGCCACGGGTGTCACCCGCTCGACAGTGTGGCGGGCTGTCGACCTCCTCGACAATATCGGTGCCATACAAATTCGAGAGACGCCACAACGAAACTACATCACGATCAACCCAGATCGACTCCAGAAAGACGACCCGATCCTCGCCATTCCGCAGTCTGAGTTCCATGCGCCGATCCGGGCCTTCATCGATCGTGTGCAAGCCGCGATTACCGACGCCGACGACGTCGACGAACTACTCGGTATCGTTGTCTTTGGAAGCGTTGCTCGGGGTGAGGCTGACCGGCAAAGCGACATCGATTGTTTCGTCGTCGTCGATGGCGACCGGACGACAGCCCGCCGACGGATTACCGACGTTGTTGGTGGGCTCCAGTCCGACCGCTTCGACGGTGACCGGTTCGCGTTCGAACCGTATGTTGAGTCTGCGGAAAGCGCATACAGAGCTGGGTCAAAACTCCGTGAAATCTTCGCTGAGGGTATCACGGTGTACGGCAGCGACCAACTCGACTCAGTCCGAAAGGAGGCCGTCGCCGATGAGTAGCACGCGAATCGAGCAACTCATCGACAACGTGCAAGCCGCGTTCGACCGACGTCCAACAGAAATCGAGACCGGGCTAGATGTCGAGGGCGCTGCCATCCTCCAATTGCGGAAGGCCTGTCGCTTGCTTGCCGGCGCTGAGGCACTCCAAAACGCTAATTACTACACGCTCGTCATCGAAGCGTCGTTCGTCGCCATCGAACGAACTGTGGAATTTCGGCTCCTCGAACGCGGAACGATGCAGCCGGATGACCTCCCCGGGACGCATCCCGGGGTCTACCGGGAGGCAGCAGCGGCCGGTGTATTTGAAGAATCGATGGCCACGGACCTCGCAGATCTCTGGCGCGATCATCGAGCAAAAACCTACTATCAGGATGGGCTTGCCTCAGCAGCGCGTGCCGAAGCGATGTACGAACTCGCAACTGAGATTCATAGATACGTTACTGGGCGATCTCGACAGGGACATGAGTGTATCTGCGGGAAAACAACGCAGTAATTCATCTCTGCCAAGAAATGCGGCTTCTTTGTTTCCTCTTCTTTGCCGGCCGGGATCGCGCCCGCTACTGCAGGCACGAGTGGACCGGCGTGAGGCGCGCGAATGCGCCGAGCGGAGCGCTCCGCTGGCGTCGCGCGCTGTCGCGACCCACCAGCCACTCAGCCCCAGTTGCTCCCGGGCCGGCTGGCCCACGGTCACGTACACACCAGAACATCGGCTCTCTCACAGCCCCCACCAGACTGACCCACGTTGACGCGCTGGTGCGGTGGCGTGCCAGTCCGTGCGCGCGCTTGTCTCGCCGCCGTCCGCTGTGCCGGAGGCGGCGGCGAGGCCGCGTGCGCGAGCACCGTCGCACCGCCCGAGGAAGCCCCCCGCTCAGTGGGGACGCCCCTCGCTATCGGGCGTCAGTCTGCGGAGTGGACGATACCGCGATGAGTGGCGGCCCCATGCTCAGTGTCGAACAGGTCCGAACACCCGGACTCGGGACAGCGGGCCTTCCCGAGCGTCACGGCGACCGCGTGGTCAGTGTCCCGCTCGTTGGCCCACTGATGGGTGTCTGATTCGGCCTCCCACGACGCCACCGCCGGGCTATCACCCGAGGAGCCGAACATACTACTCCCGTGTCCGGTGGGCGCGGGACCGTCGCCGCGCTCGATGATGCACATGAGCGTGTCGCTCGTGACCGCCACCGTCTTGATACCGTTGTAGTCGTCGGGCTTGCCCCCGGAAATCCGAACTCTGTCGCCTTCGTGGAGCGTGCGCACCATCTCGCCGCCATGCATGGACTTGCCCCAGACCGTGACCTTCGCGCTCGTTCCCTTGTCGTCCTCGATATAGAGGACTTGGTACTGGTTCCGAGCGTCTGGCTCCGCGATGATGTGGGTCACTTCGCCCTCGACCGTACACTCGTAGCCGTAGGGCGAGACATCCGCGATAGGCGTGGGTACTTGCAGGTCGTTCTGGGCCTCGTCCAAGACGGTAAAGGAAGCCTCATACAGGCTGTTACAGTCGCCCATCTGCCCGGACACAAGGGCGGCGAGTCGGCGGCTTGCCGCCGCCTGCGACAGACTGGTCTTGTCTGCCAGCGTCGCGGCTTGCTGGTTGACTCGCGCCAGCGTGTCGCGGTCCATCCACTGCCGGGGGTCAGCCGGGGAGCGGAACCCGTCAGCCCGTTCGGTTTCCGCGTCGGTGAGCTGGCGAGCCGAGGCTTCGCGGTCAGCACCGTCGACGTGGGCGCGTGCGACCTCGGAGTGTCGGGCTTGCTCGGCTTCGCGTCCGTGGCGTTCTTCCTGCTGTTCTAGCGTTTCGCCAAACCGCCGGTCCGGACCAACCTCGGTCGAGCGGGTCCAGTCGTATGCCTCCTCCTGCCGGGCGTAGAAGTTGCCACGGCTATCGCTCCCCCGATTCATCCTGAAATCGAGTTCGTCGCCGTTTTCGGTCTCTGCGACCGCCTCTAGAAGTTGCTCGGGACCACCCTCGACGTGGGCCGAAAGGGAAACCGTCTGGTTGCTTGCCGATGCTTTCTTACCGCTGGAATTGGTAGCGTACATTGTCTTTCTCGCACATACGGAAAGACACTTGTCGGGTGCTCCTACACCCGATTTCTGCGGCGTGAAACTGCCCTGCCAGCGCCGCGTGCGTCGTGTCTTTCCGTACTTAATGGCATGGGTGCCGACTACTTAAAGATACCGGACCATTTGGATTGTTTCAAGTGCAATATTCGGGTGTTTGAGTGGTTTCTAAGCGGCGTCTTGTGTTTCGAGTTTCGAGGGAGAATAGTATATAAAGACCGTAGGTGGTTGACACCCCGGCGGGCGGTCCCATCGTGTGTGGTTGCGGTGAGCCAGCATCCCGCGCGGCCAAGCGAGTGCCGGATGGGTGAAAGCCCGGCAGCGCAACGAAGTGAGCAGCCCGGAACACAGGGCACGCAGTGCCCGTCCTCGTTCCGGCGAGGGAGCGCCGGCCGCGAGGGTTCCTCAGCCGGATCGCGCGCGACTCCGACGCGTGCGTTCGATTCTGCTGTGCTGTGCCGTAGCAGTCGGGTGGGACTGAAAGGGGCACGCCGCTGGCGCTTGCTGTGGTCGCGTCAGCGGCCCCTATCCGCGTGCGGTTTGCGCGGATATGTCGCTGAGCGACCGCCAGCGGCGTGGGGCTTTCAAGGTGTGCTAGTCCGACACCGAGTTCGTCGTCGCGATACCGTTCGGAGTAGTGCCGTCGAAGCTAGCAGTCCCGTCGTAGTCAGTCGTACCGCCGAGGTCAGTGCCACGAGTCCCGCCACCAGCTGTCCCATGAGTCCCGCCATCAGCAGGGCCGCCTCCCTCGACACCGTCACGAGTGCCACAGGACTCGACTCTAGGGCCAGCAATACCAGAACTTCCTGCCCGCCACACACGAGACGAATCCCACCCGAACCCTCTCCGCCGGCCATCGGTCCACGCACCGGCTCCGGCAAGAGCGAGCGTGCCGCCCAGCGGCGGCTGCCCGGCGGTCAGACGACACACCAGCCAACCACCTGTATCTGCCCGGCCGTCAGTCCCACGCCGACACACACTCGTCTCTCGCGCTCTCAGCCCGCCTGCCAGCCCCACGCTGCTATCCACCAGGTATCCGTCTGCTTCGCCCGGCCGTCTGCCCCACGCTGAGAGGGACCGACTGCCAGCGTGAGTGCAGTCGTGTCCCTCTCGTCTCCAACCGCGCGCGACCCCGAGGTGCACGTCGTCACTCCTCGGAAACGCAGACCAGCGATTCTACATGACTCGCTGGTGGCCCTCCGCGCAGGTGACGACAGGCTCGGTACGCGGGTCACGAGCGCGTGGGTCTGCCTCGACGTCGACAGTCTCTAAGCCCATGTGAGTACTGCTGTTCCCTCTTGATTTACTCGGCTTCGCTGAAATCCTAGTTTAGGAATATCACATTGTGTGAATTGTACCTACAGAACTCACCCTTTGAGGCAACCCCTTACAATAACTGTCTGCGAGACACAGGTAACCCTTCTGAAGCACTTAATTGTCCTAGTCCCCCACCAGATCTTTTGGCTAAGATAGCAAACTTAATAACTTAGTTCCAATTTATATATCTGGTAAGAATAAATGAAAATAATATCGGAAACGTTTGTGCTCTTCACCATCAGTCTGTTACTCATGACTGCTGGCTGTTCAACGCTCGCCGGATCCAGCCCGGAATCAACCCCGACGCCCGAACCGACTGTAACAGAAATACCAACACCAGAACCAGTTGTCACAGAAACACCAACGCCAACACCCACAGAAACCGAGACACAAACTCCTGAACACACTCCCATGGAGACAGAGTCTGATCTTCTCGCTGAACGACGACAAAGATACGCAGCCTTCAATGAGACGTATCGCTTCCTGCTCCGGGACACTGGTACGGAAGTTATGATACTGGACTCACAGGCATATCCCAAAAACGAGACGTATCATCTCACCTACCAGCTGAACGCGTCAATGAACCACTCCGAAAAGGTGGCCATCCGTCGGGATGTTGCTATCTCGTATATCGTCGTCGCGGACAGCTGGAACACAGATGAGTATCCGGACAAGGACCACACATGGCTCCCGGATACGGTTTGCCTTACGGGTGTTACTGCGGACGGGACGGTGTACGGCCACAATTACATCAGGTATAACTGGGCTTTCAAGTACAACGAAGGACTCTGGAGTAGTCTGGTTTATATGGGTCACTATGGTGGGACCCTCGAAAAGGGACCAGCCGATCCGGACTACGGAAGCAATGAAACCGGTGCAGATCCTGATTATCCAGAACCGTACGATAGCGTCTGCCGTGGAACCTGACGCTACTCTCAGTCTTGACGATATCTGCGTCACACTCCTCTCTCGGGCATGAATCAGGAGTCTCCGACATTCGTGTTCCTCACCCGCCAGGGACACACAAAATCCGGTTCGACGAAAACTGACTGCCGCAGCTCTCCCTCAGAAGTGGACGTCGGCGGGGACGATCCAGAGGGTATCACTCTCGTCCAGAAGCCGGTCAAGCTGCGTCCGATCGCGAATCCCGCATCCGTGTTCCTCGTACAGTGCAATCTCTGGGCCTTTGGCGGCTCCGACTCTCTGGAACGCACATCGAGCGAGGTCTTTGTCGCGCATAATCTCCTCGTCTGAAAGCTCGTCGAGGGCGTCTTTGACCGTCTGGAGATTACGCTCGAACGCTGACTTCGTTGTCTCCCAGCCATCGCCAAGGAGTTCTTGGCCGACCTCGGAGTCGACCGGAGCCGCGGTCGGACGCTCGCCCCACCGGGATTTGCCTGCGACGGTGGAACTCTCGTCGAACGTGACGTAGTAGTCGAACACTGCGTTTGAGTGCCTGTCGACGCCGACTAGGTTGTCGAAAACACCTTTGCCAGCGGCGAGTGCTGCGTCTGCTGTCGATGCCTCAACGAGCGCGTAGGTGAGCATATGCATTGGTAGATCGTGACCTGCCGGCGCTCCACGCACTGCAGTCAGTGTGACGCCAGCACCCTCGTCGGCGCACACAAAAGTACGCCACACGAAGCCGGTCTGACATCGAGCCCCGCTCTCGAAGCTGGCGTCTTGCTTACAGGAGACGAGCGAGGGACTGCTTGAGACGACCCTTCACGCCGGATGTTGTGAGGACTTCAATCTCGACGACACAAGAACACAGTAGCAACAGCTCGCCACACGCGGGGCACTCCTCGTAGTCACAGAGCCGATGATGTATCTCGCCGTGCTCGACACCACACGCAGGACATGACTGGTCGCGCCACCGTTCGAGGTCGACGGTAACGACTGGTTCGTTGCTCTGGAGGACTTGTAGCTTGTACGCGAGATACTGGCTGCCCTCGCCCCACGGGATCGGGTCATGGGCTTGCCCGTCGACGTAGTACCGCTTGTCGACACACGCCGACGCTGACCGTGGCCGCCGGCAGTCGGGACAACACATCTATCTCTCACCTCGAGGACGCCCCTGAAACACCTCGCCACTCGTCTGTGCTCGTTGGTGCTGGGCACGAATGTCTGGTTGGTCGTCGGCTTCGGTGCTTGGAGACTGTTCGTCGACGGACTGCTGTTCGGTGCTCATGTTCGGGTAACCCCTCACCCCATCGGGGGGACACAAAATACGGGCGAGTATGCGACCGACAGCACTCAGGCCTCAGCGACGTCCCAGACAGAGAGATGACCGGTAGAACAGACGCCGGCGTGACGCCCGACGGCCATGCAGGGCCCGTACGCTCCGTCGACAGACGCGATGCGCTCGGCGTCGACGATCGGCGCGTCGCACTCGTCGGTTCTGCAGGTCATATACTGGGACGAGTCACTGGACATCACGCATCGCCCGCCATCGCTTGGTGACGGAGCTCGCTTTCGTCTGGTAGATCCCAGCCGTGGTACTCGCGAGCGATGTGGCGTGCTCGCTTGACGTTGCCTACGACGCCGGCCGCTGGAGACTGCTGTGCCTCAACGCGCTCTTTCAGGTACGCAGGATGGGTGCGTGTGTACGTGCCAAAGCCGAGGCCGTCTGGCCCGTTCTGAGCTCTATGAACACTGAGTCGATATATACAAAAGTCCGTATTTGATACTAAAATGTAGCATTTCATGCAGTGATTCATTTATGTCGAAACCTAATGTCAAATCTGTAGCTAAAGACGTCGCGATACTCGCAGTAGGCACATTCATCACCGGCGTTATTCTGGAGTTTCGAAATATCTCAACCCTTGACCTTGGAGTATATACTGTGGGGTGTCTAGTGATTCTCGCGTCCTCTTGGTTGATCTATCCCGGATCCGGTGAGGACCACACACTATACGATGGGCAACGGTTAAAATCGTATATTTTGACTGTTGTTGGAGTGTTTTTACTCACTCTTGCGATCCCTAAAGGGTGACAGCGCGGACACCGATCAGTATCAAGAGTGGCTGCAACAGGCCGGTTGGAACCCCGGAGATGCGCGGAACTGCTATGAAATCAGTATCAAAATATATGCCTCGGTTTTAGATATAGCGGCAACATAGGCTGGTACATACCCTGAATTAGTTCAGACATCCTCTTAAGTGCCGTGTTGAATAGCGGTCTCTGAACCGTGGTGAAGCTATGCTGGTCTTGAATCCACCACTGTCAGCAGCTCACAAGACGAATCAAATTGCGACCGAACACGAAGATCCCGCTATTCAACACAGCAGATTCCTCGGCTTCGTCCTTCTAACCCGTGATAACCACCGATTAGATCGCTATTCAACGCAGCAGGTTAATCGGTGATGGGGTCGATTATAATACCGTACACATATGCGAATATCGCTACCCCACCGATGAGATACTGGTGAGCGAATGGATATGCCACTGGCGCTTGATATGTGGGCCACATAGCCCAGATGATGACACCGACTCCAGCGCCAGTAAGTGCGCTCCAGACAGTATATGGAATCTGTTGTTTAGATGGGATTTTGTGCCAGCCGACATCCCATCCCATGAATAGTACTTCGACAATTGCTGCGAAGAGGAAGTGCCAGCTCAGTGCTAAGATAGTTAGTAGGATACCACGGGGTCTGATCCCGTTTGAAACGGAATAGTAACCTCCCTCAGACAGTAGATAGCCAGGCATGATAGGCTCGAACCATGGGAAGTGAACAACTAGACCGATAACCATCATCGAGACTAACGTAGTTCCTGTTGGGACCTCTCTGCCCCCTATGAGTCTTGTGTATGTGTAGGCCAGAGCGAGAGATGGACCAATCAAGACGAAATAGAATTTGAATGATCCATAGTATAGTAGATGGAAGGACTGGGAAGCCATGTAAACCGGCGTGTGCAGTGCTAGTAGAAAGAAGACACCGCCGGGGAGCCACGTCAGGGTCGGTGAGATATTCAGCCATTCGTCAACAGTTGGGATATCTTGGTCCTTATTTGGATATCGACTCACTGCAAGAACACTCATCAGCCCCCCTGACCCAGCGGCTGCAACTAGAGTGGCTGTTGGTACTGAAAGGTCTGTCACTACACTTTGGACAGTAATCGGTGCTGCGACTCCTCCTAGAATAGATAAAAAGACTCGGGGGAGACGGAGAAATCGCCAGAGGACTTTTATTTTCCGAAACGTCCCTGTGATAGCTAGTACCGATGGGATAGTGAACGACAAACGTAGCGATATGTCCGGTTCAATGACTCTTGATGCAGCAGTTGAATCACTCAGCGCGTTGTACTGCCCCCTACTGAGAAACGCAGTAGCGATACAGCCAACTATAACTGCAAAGAGGTGGAAAATCCTTGACCGACTAGGGGGTCGTTTTGGAAACGCTTTGACGCCAAGGTAGCCCCCTCCCCTGAAGCCATAAAATGGCTCCCAGCTTGTGAACTCTTCCCAAGCCTGTTGATGTATCTTTGTCCTGTCGTCAACAGTCTTCTCACCAGATTCTGTTTCTGCTTTCGTCTCAGAGCTGGTTTGCTTTCGTTGATGCTGTTCTTTGTCACTCGCAGACTCTTGATTACCCGTTGAGCTACCTGCTCTGTTAGTACGCCAGTCGTTACTGACTTCCCGATTACGTGTCTGGCCGTGGGTTTCGTTTTGCCAGCTTGACTGGGTGGCTTGCGATTTACTCTCCGTCCTTGACTCCGATCGAGAGTTTGGTGACGAGTTGTGAGCGTCCGTAGCGTTACCGGTGGGGCTGGTTGACTGGGTATTGCCACCCTGAGTTGTGGATGAGTTGGATTGTGATGATTTGGATGTTTCAGCGGCGAGAAGAACCTTGCGTGCTTTTTTCACTTCCAGAAACTTCTTGCGAGCGTTTGGCAGATCTGACGTATCCGGGTGGTATTCTTTTGATTTCTCCCTGAATGCCTTTTGGATATCGTCGTCATCGAGATACCTATTCTGCGGGAGGTCAAGTACGTTACGCGCTGTATTACTGTCCATCGATAGCTATCGGTGAAGAGCGGGAAGGTCAGGATTCGTGCCCCCGAGCGTCTCTTCTTCTCTATTAAATCGAGTTTCGATTTCGGTCGTGTCCGATACATCTGCATCAAGTGAAACGGCAGTGAAAGTGATAATTCCGTCAGAATCGATCTCCATAGTGGCACGCTGGCTGTACTCGTCTAATTCTTTCGGCGGGTACGGGCCAAGAACGAGTTCGCCGATTTCGTCGTTTCCTTCGAGTGTCCCTTCGTCCCCCTGGTAGATTGTGAACCTCGTTTTAGTTTGGTGTGCTCGAACAGGGGTGACGTTGATTTCAGCACGTGCTGGGATTGACTCCCCGCTTTGTATGAGCGGTTGGAAGTAGGTATCGTTCGTTCTTGGCTCCTGAAGCTCAACGCCAAGTGTCCGGGGCAGTGCATCAATAAGGATTGGGTTTGAACCCTCGTTGATAGCGGCTTCCCCTTGGGATGCTTCGGTAGATGGAACAATATTTGTGGTAGAAACTGCTGGAACTTCGATGTCATTCAAGATGGCTGCCTGTGTAGCGGCCCCTAACGCAACGATCTGGTCTGGGTTGAGGTCTGTCCGAGGCTCCTGCCCGAAGAACTGCTCGACGGCAGACCTGATGGCGGGTATCCGAGTAGCTCCGCCAACCAAGAGGACGTCGTCGAATTGACTGGGGGTGAGTCCAAGGTCGTTGAGGAATCCGTTCATGATGTCGATTGTTTCTTGAGTTGGGCCGGCAGTGATCTCAGCAAATTCTCCCCGGGTTATGTTCAACTCATAATCAATGGTGTCCCCATTCTGAAGTTCAAGGAAGGGGAGTTGATGAATTGCCGATGTTCGGCTCGATAACTCGTGTTTGACTTCTTTCGCTGCTCCGAATAGTCGCTGATTAACCTTCGGATTATTAAGAGCAGGAGGACTCCCGTATTCGTCTGCAATGGTATCAGCAACCCAATTAACTATGAGACTATCGTAGTCGTCGCCCCCAAGATCAGTCGCTCCGTCGACGCCTAAAGTTTCAATGACACCGTCATCGATCTTCACGGCCGAGCAGTCGAAGGTGCCACCGCCAAGGTCGTAAACGAGGACCCGCTTTCCGGCTGTAGATTGGAGCCCATAGGCGAGACAGGCGGCTGTCGGCTCTGGAAGCACGCGGTCGACATCGATCCCAGCAATTTCCCCGGCTCGTTTGGTAGCGCGGCGCTGTGCATCTGAAAAATATGCTGGGACGGTAATGACGGCGTTAGAGAGGGGTCGATTCAGTTCATTTCCGGCGTCTTCAATGAGTTTCTTGAGGATGAGGCCACTGATTTCTTCGGGATGATATTGATCTGGTCCAAGTGAGAACGTTTCGTCTGTCCCCATGTGGCGCTTGACTGATTTGACCGTCTTCTCAGGATGGTGAATGGCTCGATTATCGGCCTGCCTGCCGGCAAACACACTCTGGGAGTCTTGATCGTAGCTGACGACTGAGGGCGTTTTCTTGTCTCCACGCGCATTTGGGACAACCTCAAATCCGCCGTCGGAGACGGTTGCGACGACACTGTTGGTAGTGCCGAGGTCAATCCCGATTGGAAGATTGGATAGTGTCATTATAACAAGAATGCTACATTAACACTGCATTATCTTGAGTGGTTTTCATGTATATGTCGTATTATCATTTTATACGAAAAATATTTTGCTCTACTTCTTACGTCTGCTATCAATTATAAGATCTAGATTGTAGATCCGGATTTATTACGAGTAGTGTCCGCTATATCTTATTTTAACGTTTCCATCTTATTTCAGTTAGGAAAACTGGTAGCTGCGATCTATAAATTTATCACTTAGAAATCGTGAGTGTAGTGTTAATAACGGCCGCGCCAAGATTATCATATTAGATATTATCTCGGAACATGGCAAACATTTATTGTAACTACAGTTGTATAAATAGCAAGTATAAATATGAGTGAGCAAGTCGATCCCGTCTCATTCAGCTATCAAAAGAACACGTTGGAAGCGAAGCCCCAATTCTCTAAAGTTCTTAATTACATAACCGAAGGTGAGCAGTTCAGTCAGACAATAATCCAACTGGGTATACTTACCGAACAGCTGTATACTTTAGAGAAATATATAGTTCTTGAAACAAATAATCGCACGACTACAAACAATGATTTCAGGCTTGAAACGAAGCGGGATGATGAGCTAATAAAAAGAGAAGCAACAAAGATAGAAAGAACAGTATTGGGGGAAGCTCGTCATGTTGAGATCAATATGAGTGAGTATTCTGAGCGCACGTTGCACGCGGTACAGTGGCTCCTATCGAAACTAAGCCAGGATTTTGATGATAGGAGAAAAGAGGCAATTGGAACGTTTTGTGCGGAGACCGGTCTCAACGGAATCTTTGAAGAGCCTGAGCGGAACGAACAATCGCGATCTACAAACAGTGAGCCCCTCCAATCGCATCTCTACAATAATCAAAAGATGCCACACGTAGGGCAGCTATAGATGGCGATGAGGAAGATAGATATCGTCTCACGAGTTCCACAGATCGACTCAATCATATGTTTTTGCGAACCCCACAGTACCGAGTACGGTAATAAAGTCTATGTCACCTGCCCATACAGAGCTAAAGGCGCACTCAAAGATTTGGACTGGAGTGAGACTCACAGACAATGGGATTCCGAAGATGAAATGTGGCAGATTGATCTGAGCGGACTTGCATATGCAGCCGAAACCCTCGCAAAAAAGGGGTACAACTTGGCTGTTACAGAGGATGTAGCAGCAGAAGTCTTGGATGAGCCAGACCCGGAGATTGAATTCGGATAGGTGCTAAGATAAGAGAACGATCGCGGAGTAGCGCCTATTTTCCCACACCACACCTTTTATCGACGGAATTTGCTGAAATCCAGTAGAGTAGCGACTGGCCCACGATATAAACCGGCTCCGGCAAGAGATCCACTTGCATTGATTTGAACTCAACCAGATCTAACCGCTGATTCTCGGATCAATTCACCAGTCAAGAAGGATACTGAGTTTGTGAAGCATTTCACAGCCTGTTAGTCGCTTGGAGGTAATCAAGCGTAACTCACCACACTACCAGTGCTCTCCTGTACTCACTGTAGTCATATCTAGTCTTACTGGAATTCGTACGGTAATGAAATAGCATTTTTTATACATTTCATGGCAACTTTTTACCGTGTATATATAGACGTATTACTGTGGATTTCATACCGACCGAAGTCGATACAGGGCAGAGAGGTAGTGAGGCTGAGTTGCCGGTCTGGGACGCAATCAAAAGCGCGTTCGGAGCGGACGATCTGGGTATAGCCTACTACAAGTATCCAGTCATCGACAAGAGCGGTGAGGACTATGATCGAGAACCTGATTTTGTGGTTCTGCATCAAGAGCTGGGGCTCATTGTTATCGAGTGTAAAGGCTACCAGATCGACCACATTGATACAATCCAGGGACAGGTATGGAATCTCCAGGGACTAACCCAGTCGAAGGCGAAACCTCATCCACAAGCCCGGGATCAGGCGTTTAAGATTCGGTCGTATTTCGCTCGGGAAAGCGAACTCACTGACGAGATGGGCCGGTGTAAGATTCCAGTGAACGTGTTCATTGCGCTCCCCAACATCTCGCGTGAGGAGTGGACCGAATGCGGGTATGATGAACTCCCGTCGACACCTCGGGTACTCACCTCAGACGACCTTTCGCCCCAGTCACTTCGTGACCAGTTAAACAAGACACCGAAGATGGAGGCACTCTCCAGTGAGGAATTCCGTGCTGCTCGGTCAGTCCTCGGTGGTGGAACCGTCATCGGCAACGAGGGAACTGCTGCACCACCAGATCCAACCACCAAAGGAGAGCTCTATGATACAGTCGAACAGCGCCTCCCGAAGCTTGATCAAAAACAAGAGGAAATCGGGATTCAGATTCCCCCCGGCCCTCAGCGAATTCGGGGTATTGCAGGCTCTGGCAAAACCATTCTGATGGCGATGAAGGCAGCCCGGATGCACGCAAAACATCCAGAGTGGGATATTGCGGTCACGTTTATGACCAAGAGTCTCTATCCCCAGATCCAGAGTCTTATTTCTCGCTTCTACTGGCATTTCGCAGAGGAAGAGCCAAACTGGAACAAATTGCGACTGCTCCACGGCTGGGGTGGCCACACAGTGCTTGATGGGATGTACTATGTTCTTTCACAGAACACGCAAACACACGAATTCCTCAACGTCGGCGACGCTCGTGCTCGGTTTGGCCGATTCGAAAAAACACCGGACTTGCTTGATTCCTGCTGTGGCTCTCTTATCGAATCGGGAGAAGTCCCCACGATGTTCGATGCGGTCTTGATCGACGAGGCCCAAGATTTCCTCCCGAATTTCTTCAAAATGTGTCGCGAAGCACTTCGCGAGCCCAAACGACTTGTCTGGGCGTATGATGAGGCCCAGAGCCTGAACTCACTCACGGCACCTCGATCCGAGAATATCTTCGGGACTAACGATGATGGCGAGTTGCTTGTTGATCTGAGCGGGTCATATGAGGGTGGTATCCAGAAGTCCCAGATAATGCGGAAAGCGTACCGCTCACCGCGAGAGGTTCTCATGGCGGCCCACTACTTTGGAATGGGGCTGAAACGAGAGCAGGGTGCCGTGCAAGCGATCACAACAAAGCCCGGCTGGGAAAATCTCGGATACGAGGTCGTTGATGGTGACTTCCGCCGCACAGGCGAGGATGTCCGAATTCGTCGCCCTGAAGAGAATTCGCCACATCCGCTGAGCGAACACGAAGAGGCTCGTCCATTCGTCCGCTTCTCCGCTGCTGAGACGAAACGCGAGGAAATAGAACTGATTGCTGAGAGTATCTCACAGGATATTACGGCTCACGGGCTTGACCCAGAGCAGATCATGGTCATTCTCTTGGATCGAGAAACACAGGAGAATGCGGATGAGCCGACGGATCGTCTCGATGAAGCCACGGCTGATGATATCGTCTTCAACCGAGTGTGGGACGGTGAATCGAGCGTGTTCGCGGTCGACGATGAAGTAACCGTTACTCGGATCAACCGTGCGAAAGGGAACGAAGCGGCAATGGTCTATATTTCTGGGTTAGAGCACGTTGACAATGTCTCTAGTGGGCAATCACTGGTCCGGCGACGCAATCAGGCCTTTGTCGCGATGACTCGGACTCGTGGGTGGTGTCACGTTACTGGGACTGGTTCGTGCGACGCGTTCGATGAGATGCGATCAGTGCTTGATGGGGTCACGGCAGATGAGCCTGAAATGGTTTTCCCCGCTCCTGATCCACAGTCACTTGAAAACGAAATGGAAGCAGAACCCGAACCAACGACACTCACTGATTTCCTCCCAGAGGAGGAGTAGTCCGTGTTGGTCATCTCGGGTGGGTTCAATTGACCGATGGGGAAACCGAGACTGTAGGAGCGGCGGCTGAGGAGTGGCGAGGTAGATCTGCTATCATCTATATGGGTTCTTTTCAATGTCCCAGCGTCGCTCAGACATATCTGCTCGCGGGTTAGGATAGCTGCGATACGTTCGATATCATCTGGTAGAGCCACTTGCGGACCTCCGGTGATTCAGGGCAAGTGGAAATCGATGATTTGTACATAGCTGAAGATGCTGACGAGCAACACTACGCAATCGTTGGCGAGGGTAAAGGAGAGGGTGAGAAATTTTCCCGTAATCAGATCTTCAGAAATGTGCAGGCCGTCCGAGGGAAAGAGGAATATCCTGCAGCGGTGAAAGCGCTCGGTATCAAAGCAAACGACAACGAGACGTTCTCGATAGTGGAATTTGCAGTTCCGCATAATCCAGATGAGACTGTGGAGATTGAGCGGGTCTGGGAATACTCATTGCCGGATTCAGACCACGAAAGACTCGATAACTTCTAATTGAACGGTGAGCTGAAAGAGTTCTTCGACCCTTTTAATTCGAATAGGAGGTTTTGACCCCTCTATCTCATCTTCGTCATGGCTGGACCTTCGCTCCTGATGGCGTCGGCTGCAGTGTCAATCCAGCCAGCGCTAACTCCCGCAACACCTCGGGCGGCACACTCTCAGCATCACGCAACACAGCATCGAGCGTTCACACATTGTACTAACTGGCGTTCGGCGCGAGCATATCTACGGACTCAGTCCCCACTCCGTCACGAATCGCCCTTGTAGTTCGATGAACGCACTACCGCTCCACTACAGTATCTCGCATACTTCCGGGTGGCATTTTCATCCTTGCTACAGCTGGATAGCTCGGCCTCCCTTAGCCTGTATCGACTCCAGATTAATTGCCGTTCAGCTAGATACGTGTTTAGCTTTACAAATAATGCTGAAAGATTATTTATTTCCGTGCTGCATGAATACTGTGTCTCGTTCAACAGACCTACTTGGCGTTACGGTGGCGGTTATCCTCATAATTGGGTTTACTCCAGCAACGGCGACTGCACAGCCGTCGGCATATAGCTCAGACAGCTGTGACGAAAGTGAGATACCAGGACCGACCGAAGCATGTCCCGAGACTACTGATTTCAGCGATAGTGGCGTTACTGCTGACGGCCAGGTAGTTGTGTCAACCGATACCTCGGAACTTTCTGAGGAATGTCTGGCTGCACAGCGTCGGTCCGCCGACCGAATTCAGGGTGGGCCGGGTGGTGCAAGTTGGCTCCTCATTATTTCTCAAGGGCTGGCGTGGTACGACATCTCCTCAAGCTGTCCCTGAATCAGTACGGACTCTGCTTCATCCAGTGTTTTCATCTAGTCTAACAATTACTGTGCTTATCGCACCCTATGGCGTACTAACTGACGGTGCCGAGTGGCTTGACCTTGGTTCACTGGACAATTGCGGCCGAACCTCGAATCGGGTTATCCGTAAGCATTGTTCGCTGGCTTCCGTGAGATGGCGACGAAGACAAACTCGCTGGTAGATCGCCTTCGGACGCTGACGTTGCCAACCGTCGACGACGTTCGCGATGGACTGGCGAGTTACATGGAGACAGTCGGGCGAGCTGACGAGTTGGAGGCAAGATTGAGCGGACTGACGACTTGATTGATGAGATCGTCTACGAGCTGTATGGGTTGACCGACGAGGAAATCGAGATTATCGAAGACGCGGTTGGGGAGTGAACGGTCCGCTGGATTGTAGCTAACCAACACAGAGCCATAACTGCCCCAGTTGTTGGTTAGCCGTGCTGCATATCGAGACAAACCAGTTCTCAGAGGGTGGGCTATGGCGCGTATCCCGACGACATGCCGGTCGTTAGATGAGATGCTCTATGGACTCGCCGTCCCGGGCTAACTCGGACTGCTCAGGCGAGACATCTGTATTACGCTCGGAGAATGACTCCGGTGAGACGGCCTCTTGCATCGCGTTGAGCTTTGACCGCAGTTGGCCGCTCGTCGAGCGCACCAGTTCATCGTCTGGCCAGGAGTGCACTTCGAGCCCGTCGAAGCGCGTTGCGACCTGCTGGACCGTGTTCAGTTGCTCAAGAGCATACTCGACCCAGTACTGATGGCTGTCTTGCATCTGTTGGAGTTCGGTGACAACGTCGCCGTAGCCGGCTTGCTCGGCGGCGTCGAGACACTGCTGGAAGTTCTGGCCCCTCGGGTTGATTGGTTCGTGGAAGACGACAACCTCACCGAGCGCTCTGAAGTAGCTGAGTAGCTCGTGAAAGTCGTCTTCGCCCATCGTCGGGTATGTCGGCGACATTGAGACGAACACCGACACACCGGCCTGCTGGAGTTCGTCTAACGCCTGCCAGCGAGTCATCGGAGGTGGGGCGTTCGGTTCCATCGCCCTGACGAGTGTGGCATCGAACGAGGGAATCGACGAGCCAACGGTAATGTGGTCACCGGCGGCTTGGAAGAGGTCGATATCCCGAGTCACGGCAGGGCTTCGCGTGAGAATTCGGATGGGAATATCGTGTGTGATGAGTTCGGCGACAGCGCCACGTGTGATCTGAGCCGTCCGTCGGTCCTGGTAACAGTCAGTGCCGCTGGACAGCATCACAACGCCCCGACCGCGCTCAGTCTGCTTGCGCTCACTGGGATCACGTTCGTCGAGGATGTTCTCCAGTCGCTCTGGGAGGTCGTCCCGGTACAGCAGATAGCTCCCCCAGTCGGTCTGTGGATCGTCGACATTAGCCTGCTCAGCGAGCATCTCATCGCGACTGTCGATAGCCGGCGTGGTTGGCACGTAGCAGAACTCACAGCCGTGCCGGCATCCGGTGGCGACGTTGATAACGTGGTCACAGAGACTCTTGGTGTGGAGATGGGATTCGCTCATCACCGACTTCGTTGGGTCAGTGTTGACCGTAATCCCATGCTCGTCGTGGCTTTCGGTGTCAGTGGCACAGTCCCAACATAGCAGGTCACCCTGTGGATTGGCGGCAAAGCGGTCGTTGATTTCGTCGTTGCACTGTGTACACAGCAGCCCGGCTTGCCAGAGGTCGAGCCGTTCAGTTGGGACACCGTGTTGTCGTGAGAGTTCGCGAAGCGTGTCGAGTGTCGGATGGTCGTCGAACGTGGCGACCGTCTCCCCGGCGTGTTCGACGGCGTATGTCCGTTCGAACCAGCTATCGCCGGTGTCCCAAGTGAGTTCCATTCGTCTTTCTCCTACCTGTCTTTTTATACTGGACCCCATTAGAAGTCAGCCACGCGGAGTGAAAGTGAAACTGGAAGTTGAACTGTGTTGCACACATTTATATCTAGTAGTAGACGAGAAAGACAAGATAACATATGACAGACGACCACGAAGACGTTCGGACGGGAGAAGACCCTACGAAGGCGATTCTCAGCGAATCGGGGCTCAACAGCAAGCATCTGTGTGACTACGTTGTCAACGTAGCGACAGGCTGTCGGCATGGCTGCAAGTTCTGCTATGTTCCCTCGACGCCGAACATTCGAGCGCGGCCGGATATGCTCGAAGAAGAGGCTGACGTTGATAACGGGCAGAAAGAGTGGGGAAGCTACGTGCTCTATCGCGACGGACTGGGTGAACGGCTTGACGAGCATCTAGACCGGAAGCGTTCTTGGAATCCAACCAAGCGAGGACAGGGCGTTGTTGGAGTCTCTTTTTCTACTGATTGCTATATGGATGGTCGTGCGGGGAAGATTACCCGCAATGTCGTGGATGCATTAACCAGTCATGAAAAACACACACGGGTCCTAACGCGGAATCCGATTCTGGCGTTGCAGGATCTGGATGTATTTCAGGATGGGGGCGAGCACGTCACCATCGGCTCATCGATTCCGTGTATGGATGCCGATCAAGTCGGAGCAATTGAGCCAAGTGCGCCAGCGCCGGAGTTGCGGTTGAAGGGCCTGAAAGAATTCAACGAACATGGCGTTCAGACGTTCGTCAGCATGAGTCCGACTTATCCCACGCAAGACAAAGCTGACCTTCGGGAGCAGTTGGAGCGGGTTGCTGAGTGTGATCCGGCTGTAGTATTTCACGAGCCGATTAATCCCCGTGGCGGGAACTTCGAGATGACTGTCGAGGCAGCGCGGGACGCTGGTGAAACGGAGTTAGCTGAAGAGTTGGATACGTTGCGATCTCGTGAGCGGTGGGTCAAGTATGCGACGAATCACCTACGATGGGTTCAGGAGATTGGGCGTGAGCTCGACCTACCGGTCCATCTGTGGCCCGATAAGCAACTGATCAAGCACGTCGATGAAGAGACAGCGGCTTGGATGCAGCATTGGCGGGAGCGCCAGTCGCCTGAAGAGTTTGCGGGACGGGATGTGCCGCAGGAGCCTGCGCCTGCCACTCCTGTCGGAGTAGAGTAGTGGTTTGTTACTCGCAGAACTCTCCTAAACTGGACTGGTTTTCGTCAGTATCGGTATCGTCTTCAGCGACAATTTCGTCGTCAATGTTCCCTGCTGGTAGGTACTGCTCAAGCGAGGATTGGTCATCATACAGAACGCTATGGATATTGTCAATGTCCCCTGCATCAACGTCTTCAATAAATTCCTTA
The DNA here is from genome assembly GCA_002844335.1 of Haloarcula taiwanensis. Taxonomy (NCBI): domain Archaea; kingdom Methanobacteriati; phylum Methanobacteriota; class Halobacteria; order Halobacteriales; family Haloarculaceae; genus Haloarcula; species Haloarcula taiwanensis. The sequence continues at coordinate 35,742 of CP019156.1, read as the reverse complement.
ACATGGTCAATGACCTTGATATACCCATTTCCTCCTGAGATATCACGGGTTGCGTAAACGAGGTCATATTCATAACTTCCTACGTCAGCGTCGACGTTCACAGTCCGCTGGACAGCCCGATTCCTTTGTGCTAAACAGTCCTCGTATAGACCGCGCATTACTGGTCTGATATCACTGTCTGGTAGATTTTGTTCATTCAGATCGCAACAATAGAATTTATTCAATTTCTCGGGAACGGGTGTAGTAGTGGCATTACGTCCTATAGCCGATGCTATTGGAAGGTTAATGAGCAGGTCGCCCCATGGCTTAGGAGTTAGTTCCTCTATAGCATCCCACCTAACATTCAATTCTTGATTGTCAATGAAACAGTAATAGTTGAATTGCCCCTCGCTGCTCTGCCAAATATCGCTGACAACCTCCGGAATTTTCTGATTTGCATCGCCCCTCTTTATTACTAATTCCTCTGGCTTTTCGGCGTCATCATGAGTCGAAAAAATATACTCCATCCTTGCTTTCAATGCATCTGCTTTGTCATCGTCATTCTCAATAAGATACATTTTTTTGAACGGCTCTTGCGCAACTTTAGCTGCGATTACCGGGGAGCCAAGGAAACACGACTCGCCGCTATTGTACGTTGAAATCCCCGAACCAGCGAGCGCATCAATATAGTAGAGGTCATCAAAATCGTTGTTGGAGAGGACCTTTGTGTACATATTAACCGCAGCAGAGTGGAGTATCAGTTTCAGGACAGACCAGCTATCAAAATCATTTGTGACTGGAGATATATTACGGATATCCTCTGAATCCTGCTTGAGAGATTGAATTCTTTTCTTAATATATTCAGACGAATCCATCGTATAACCTGATGATGTAATGCAGGATATTAATTATTACTTGATGATTTGTTTACGTGACTATTCAGGTCAATAGAGATAATGCATACAGGTTCTAAGGTGAATTTAGGTTACAGGAATAGACACGACCTTCTCTGCTTCACCGTCGGCTTCGACAGCAGCCACGGCGAACTCATAGCTATCCCAGTAGTGGGCTGCACCGTCGCCGTCGACACCGAGAAACAGCGGGCGGTCTTGGGTGAGTAGTTCGCGGCCGAGACGGTCAGTACCATTCGTCTTTAGCTAACACTAGTAGTAATTCTTGGAGATTCAATTATAACTGTGGGTGTTAGGAGAGCCAATTCCGTCGGTCGAGGTGCTGTTCCTTGTGAAATCCTGCGATAGTCAATAATAACATCGGTGGTTTTCGGCGTTTTGGTGTGGTGTATGGGCGAAATTCGACCGAAAATCACGGTGTAATATTATTACTGTGAGTATTAGCTAAAGACGAATGCGGTCAGTACAAACGAGCTATCCGTTAAAAAGATTAGACATATATCATGTGAAATTTTAGATGCTGTCGAGCGTTTTTTGACGCTGATGAGTTTCGACCAGTACAACTGTCCAAACTGCGGCGCGGGATTGAGCTATCAGACGACGAAGCACAACGGCTGTTCGAACTGCGGTTTCGTTCCTCCACACAGCGCTGAGTGACGAATTTGATCGGGGTTGCAGGCGCAATATGCATATCCTCTGGGCGGGTATTTCTGGTGAGATGGTGAGCAACAACCGACGGTCAGAAATCAACCGATAGTCGGCTAACCAACAGTCACAGGTATTGGTAAGCTATTGTTGGTTAGCGCTTTTCGCTACACTGTCGCCGCCACGTGCTGATACTCCGCCTGCGACGGCGTCGGCTGCACCGTCAGCCCGGCCAGCGCAAGGTCCCAGAGCACTTCGGGCGGCACACCCTCGGTCTCGCGAAGGACAGCATCAAGAAACTGCGAACACTGAGTTAATCGCTCGTGGCGATCTGATCAGTATAGTAGAAAGACGGAACACACTATGAAAGTGGTTCTACTGGTTTTAAATCGGAAACCGTAGTGTAGATTCATACGAGGGTAGTTCAGATGGGTCTACGAACTACAATCGGTGTGGCGTTCATTATACTGTCATATGTGGGTATTTTCGTGGCCCTCCCTCCGCACTGGATGCCGTGGTTAAGCCCAGTGGGGCTGTTTGAAAATGTATTCGTCATACTTGTTGGGGTTCTTTCAATGGTGTTCGGAGCGACGCAGGCCACATTTGAGCAGGCTCTGAGTCGCCCGACGAAACGAGAGCGATTCACTCTCCCGGTGGGAGGAACACTCGCTGTAGTGGTTCCAATTCACCTGTATCTCATTTTTGCTGGAGCCGGCCCGCTTGCCCCGATGTTTCTCGCTATGTACCTCCTTGCGGGTATTGCAGGTATCATCACAGCTTGGTTTGCCAGCAAACGGCCATACTGAATATAAGTAGGCATATTGACCAGCCGATTCACCAGCAATCGATTTGGGATCAGTCGCCCAGAGAACTGTTCTACAACACTCCTAACTAACCAACACTGGGCCACTGTCTCCACCGAGTGTTGGTTAGTGAACTACCACCCCGGAAGTCCAAGAGGGGGTACATACCGGTCACCCGTCACTTACAGGTACATACTCACGCCACCATGGGACCTGTCTCTAACAGGTCCCGGCGCGGGGTCGCGAGCTGTCAGGAGTAGTCTCGGAAACCATCGCAACCCATGCAAAACAGGTACGCAAGTCATCGAAAAGATAGAGGTATCGCTGTCTCGCTCAGGCCGTCGCCACAACGTGTTGGTGCTTAGCTTGGGTGGGCGTCGGCTGCAACGTCAAGCCCGCGAGTGCCAGCTCCCGAAGCACCTCGGGCGGGATACCCTCAGTCTCCCGAAGCACGGCATCGAGCGTCCAGGCGTCGTGTTCTGAACGGACCGGTGGCGTCGTCTCGACCAGCACAGTTGGGACAGTCTCCCGAAGCGCTCGGGCGGCGCGCCGGACACGCTGGCGGTTCTCGACCGTGCAGCGAACGGTCTTGCTCATGTGTTCAGCCTCCGAGCGATATCGCCGACGAGTGAGCCGCCGACGTGTGGGCCGACAGCCCAGCCACGTTCATCCTGCGTGTACTCGCACCACTCGCCGAGCGTGTCGTACGGCGTCTCAGCAAGTTGGAGTTTCTCGGCGTGGTCTTCGCTGGCAACAACGGCCACGGCGAATTCATACGAGTCCCAGTAGTGGGCCGCACCTTCGCCGTCGACACCGAGGAAAAGCGGGCGGCTCTGGGTAAGCAGTTCGCGAGCGATACGTTCCTGTGGATGTGCGTCGGTCGTGCCGACAGATTTACTAGTCGGCGAAGCAGACTTACTCATGGTTCATTCCGGAACCGACGCGCCTACGCTGCTGATGACAGCGTGGGCAACTCGTGTTCTCGAAGGCACGAAATCGCCCAGCGGCGCGTCTGTTCCTATCTAATTATACGTGTACCGCACCACTTAGTATTTGCGGAGTACCGTGCAAAATACGGGTTCTAATCGAAGTCCAAGTAATAACTTCGCCCTTTGTCAGTCGCCTTGTTATACCCTTTAGACTCATCTGTCCTCTCAACCAGCCCTTCCTCGCGAAGTTCCTCAAGATAATTGTCGACGCTACGCCGTTCAAAAGTAGCACCACGCTCTTTCAGATTGTCAAAAATCACCGCAGGAGGAAGCTCAAGACCGGACTCAACGAGGAGCCCCAGAACCATTCGTTTACGCTCCTCTTTACCCATGCCACTACCGTCTGCTCGGAGGGTCAAATTAACTCCGACTCCACCAGTGATGCAACGTTCCTTACTATTTTTACTTGTTTCAGCCATATTTGCAACGTACTACGCAAACCACTAAGTACTTCTGGTGATATACCACCGAATATGCGCGACTCACCGGGTCAGATAGGTTCGACGAAAATGGACCACCGGAGCCATACCTCCGCTGGCCCGGTCGCGCACGGCATCATGACTGAAGCAATCAGACCACAAAACGATACCGCACAGGACCGGCAGGAGCGTAGACTCTCGACAGCCAAGCGCCTCTTATCAAACGCCGACATTGACGCTGCTGTCATCGAGTACTGCCAGACCGTCCTCGATCCACCGGGCTACGAGCGCAGCCAGACCCAAGCACGCCTCGACGCCTGCGCAGCCCGACTTGCACTGGCCCAGACTGAGCACACCACTAGACGGACACGCGGAGCCAGACAGATACTACTCGCCGTCAGCAGAGGCCCACAATGAGTACGCACCAATCAAACCGCCCGGCCTACCTCCAGGGCACCCGCACCTGGCCGCCCATCCACACGAGGACTCCACGGAACCAGCCACGACTGTACCACTGCCACCAGCGGAGCGCGACCGGTGAACCCAGTGCCACGCTGGTCCGGACGGCGACAACGAATACGCACTGCTAGTCACCGGCGCGGTGCCACGACACAAATCCACTAGACGGAGCGGGGTTGCCACGAGCCAACCACCGCGTCTAGAGAGCGCCAGCTACGTCACCGAGAGCCCGTGCTGTGGTCAGCACTGCTCGGTTCGATTCCGAGCACGGGTCCTGTGGTCACAATGCCACGACAAACAAACCCCAACGACGACAACGAGACCGACCAAGCCCTCGCCGACCACCTCGACATGGACATCGGACAGGATGAGATGGATACCGACGAACTCCAGGCGCTCGTCAGCGACCTCGACGGCGATGTGTCACCCCTCGTTTCGAGTGTTCTTGAGACGCTGGTCGCGACTATCGATGACCTCCACGAACGCGTCACCGAACTAGAGGCCGACCTCGAACAGACCCACGAGGTTGCCACCACCGCCGTCGGTGACGCCGCCACGAACGACCACCGCCTCGACGATCTCGAATCACAACAGGAGACCACCCGCGATGTCGCCAAGAGTGCCATCGCCAAAGCCCAGCAACTCGAAGCCGATACCGACCACCAGGAGGACGCCGAACAGCTCCCCGAAGGAATCGAACCCAGCAGTTCACCGCTGGATTTCTTCGCGAACTGCCGCCAATCGAAAGTCAAGACCATGTTCGTCGAGCGCTCGAACCGCCAGAACACCTATCGCGCCATCAGCATCGCCAAGCGCTGGCCGGAATTTGCCACGAAGCGAACTGACGGCAGCGGCGTGTTCATGACCAAGAGCGATATAGAGACAGCCCTCACCGCGGAACTCGGGAAGGAGCCCCATCGCCAGACGATCAAGCGCGTCTGGGAGAAGCTCATCGAGATCGGCGGCGGCGACATCGTCGAGAAAACTCGGCAGGTCGGACGGGACCAGACACAGACAGAGATCCTCGCGATGGATATCGAGACCGCTGAGGGACTGCTTGAAAAACGCTACGTCGGTCTCGATCTGTTGGAGAACAGCGACCACAAAGCCGCGACAGGTGGCGTCACACCCGTTGTGGTGGAGTCCACGCCCTGACCCTGTGACACACACCGGATAGGACACGAACCGACACTGAACCAACGCTACTGGACGCGGTGGTACGTGCCCTGCCGACGTCGACGCCGCTGTTTGCTAGCTGCAGCAACCGGGAGCGACCCCCTGTTTTCAGGAGTATAGTGAGTGGTCGTAACACGAACGGAGCGACCACGGCGATTCCAGTGGTCACAACAGGTGTGACAGGGTAATCTCACCACTGACCTACGGTTCTGAGAGTGGCCCCGTGACTGGTCGCCAACTCTCTCGGCCTGCCCCTCCTCATTCACAGACGACTGTCCAGTGCCTACGGTCGGAAGCCCTCCAATTGGGTAGTCGCGAAATCGGCACTGTGAGTAAGCGGTTGGCGATGTCAGTATCTGCATAAAGCGTGTACAGTCAGTCCCAGCAGGCTAAGACGACTCTGCAAGTACTTCCTCCGGTCGTACTGCCCCCTGTTCGACAAGTTCCCTATCAAACGAAACCAACGTTCCCTCGATTGCGTCAGCTGCTGTCAGAACAAGTGCGTCCATTGGGTACAGGAGGGTGTCAGACTGGAGTTGGTTTGCAGCTAGCATATCCGATGCGTCGGGAAACGTGACTGTCGTCCGTGAGGTGATTCGGGCTTCAATCTGGTCAACCCGATCGCGCTCGAATTGCTTTTTCTTACTGAGAACACTACGCAGTTCCATCAAATTGAGAACGGAGACATGGAGGTTCTCAGTGGTATTCAGTAGCTCGCGGGCTGCTGCTGATTGCTCACTGTCCTGTGTGACAACTGCAATGAGAATTGGAGTTCTACTACACGTTATGCTCTGTCTGAAACCGGGTTATATCATGCTGAAGTAGAGCCGACCTTCTTCTAAAAGCCAACAGCCCCCAGTGTGGCTTCAGATGTATGCTTGGTAGTGGGCTTCTTGGAACTAAGCTGTCGAACTCATACTGATGGCTAAGAATCTGGACCACCAGTGCGCCCCGACTGTTGCACACAACTGCGAGCAGGTAGCGACGAGAATTGGTACACATATCCTCATAATGGGCCAAAATATCTCTATATCCAGCATTTATAGGTAAATAGCGGATAATTGCTATATCTAACCCTAATATTGGATAAGATGGAATTGTTTTGCCGATTTATGCATTTATTGTTGACGATAGCGAGACATTTGGAAGCCACTCGCAATTTCTAAGCCCAGTATAGATGTCGCCTGATACCCGCATGGCTTTCTGAATGATTAGTTCTTCTCTAAAGAACATGATATGATCTACAGCAATAACACCCCAGAACAGTGCTTTATTTCGAAGTAGCGAGGCAGACGAGCAAGCTGTCCTGCCACTACGGTGTGGGAGGTTGCTTCCGATCTGGGTAAACACTACTCACGGTTGTGAACACATGGAAACTGAACGTCTCTGCTGCTGGGGCCCAATCGGTAGACCTGATATGCAGATATCCCACAGCCGTGCGCCATCTTTCCCGTCAATTCGGTGTCTGCTCTTGCAATCGTTATAATATAATAATCATGATCACTATTGGTGATATTAGTTTGATAACATTTGAAATAAAATCTCCCGTACTGTTCAAATGGTTCTGGAGAGAGGTGGTAGGATTAAACGGCGCATTGGACACAGTACTCAATTGCACCAATTGAATAGTTGTCGTTGAACACACAATATAACAGTAGTACGTCTGTTATTTCTATGACCTTCAGTTTGGTGTGAGGTCGATCTGAATGGATTTCGTCGTGCTGAGGACTTGCCCAGTGATATCTTCTCTCAGGTATCGGCCGTTCAGGCGTTCAACAGGGCCAGCGATCCCCAGCGCAGCGATCCGGTTGGCACCGACATCAGGGAGCGGGGCAGCAACACCGACGATTCCCTCATACTGTTCTCCCCTGCAGAACGCGATTCCGTCGTCGCGGATTCGTCGCAGTTCCTTGGTGAGTTCATCTGGATCCACGATAGTTGCGTCAGTCGGTGCAACAAGATCCGTTTCATCGAGAACCGATTCGACGCGATCACTCGGGAGCGACGCCAGCAATGCTTTACCCATGGCGTTGACGTGAAGTGGTAATCGTTCGCCCGGGCGAAACGGGACTGACCAACCGCCCTCAGGTTCGGAGATTGACACCGGGACACCGGCCGTTTCTTCGAGGACGAACAGCATGGTTGTTTCCCCTGTTGCCGCTGCGAGATTGTCCAGTTGTTGCTTCGCCGCCTGATAGAAACGAAGTCCCTCACGCGTTCGCTCACCGAGAGCCAGTGGACGGAGCGACGCCTCATACTTCGCCCCGCGCTTGACCACGTATCCGGCCGCACGTAACGTAGAAAGATGGTTGTGGGCGACGCTCTTGGAAACCCCGACGGTATTGCCAAGCTCTGTGACGCCGACAGGTTCTGTCGCGTCGACAAGTGCTTCGAGAATCGCCACGGATGTCTGGGTTGCTTCAACCGCATACTGTGGTTCGTCAGTCATTGGACATCATTTCGACTCACGGTGTAAAAAGCCTGTTCACTAGAGCAGAACAAGTTTAATCATGTGAGCCAGTACCGCAGAGAATTCTGCATTATTTATTAGAATTGATTAGATTGCTACGATGCCAAAATGCCGAAATTTATACGTTCTTCTCTACAGAACGGATATGTTCAGATCGCAGCTACTTCACCAGCGTGTAGAAAACGCCTGCTTCAGGCCGGCCAGACCATTTCAGGAGCATCAACGTCGTGAACGATTCAGCGAAGCACCCAGCGACCGATATCCTCGCCAGGCCGACTCGAGGGGGACAGGAAATCCGCAGTCACGAGGCTCTCTGTCGACGAAGCGGCAAGCGTGTTGGCGAACTGCTCGGCGAAGTACGGCCCGACGAGCACGCCGTCCGGTTCGCCTGCAAGCACCGCATCAAGCGTGGCCTGAGAGTCTTCGAACCGTCGATCGCTCCAATACCGATACGGTTGTCAAGCGCCACTACGACCGCGTTTCCAGACGCAGTATCGAGGAGGTCGTACTCGCTCACTCGGAGTCCCCTGGAATGACTACTTTCTTCAACCCCTCGGCGTTGCCCATCCGTTCAAACGCTGTCGGGAGGTCGTCAAGCCCGATACGTTCAGTGATGAGAGTCTCGGCGTCGATGCGGTTGTGTCTGAGCAGTGTTATCGCTCGCTCGAAGTCCTCGGTCGTCAGGGAGAACGAGCCGCGGTAGTCGACTTCGTCGAAGAAGACATCGAACGGACTGATTTCCATCGTCTCCTCCTGATCAGGGACGCCGAAGATGAGTGTCGAGCCACCGGACGCAGTCACGGCGTTGGCCTGCTTGATTGTCGGAACGAGCCCGATAGCCTCGGCGCCGACGTCGACCGGTCCGCCGGCCGCCGCAGGGATCGCTTCCTCGGGATCCTCTTCGTTGGGGTCGACGACGGCATCTGCGCCGAGGTCGGCAGCCAGCTCTCGTCGTTCGTCATCGAGTTCGGAGACCACAATCGGGGCAGCGCCAGCGTTGCGGAACGCTTGTAGGAGCAGCAGGCCAATCGGGCCAGCGCCGATAATACCGACACTGTCTCCAGGTTTGATGTCTGTCTGCTCGACGCCGTGGACACAGCAGGCGAGCGGTTCGGCGAGTGCGGCCCGTTCGAATGACATGTCGCCGATGTCTTCGACGTTGATCGCCGGGACACGGACGTATTCAGCGAAGGCACCGTCGAGGATGGTGTCACCGGCACCGCCGATGCTCGTGTTGTTCTTACAGAGGTGCGTCTCCCCCTTCTTGCAGTACGAACAGGCGTTACAGGGGACAGTGGGGTTGATTGCGACGCGATCTCCGACCTCGAAGCCCTCAACGTCGGCACCGACTTCCGCAACAGTCCCGGCACCTTCGTGCCCCAAGACCAGCGGAGTCTCGGCGGCGAAGGTACCGTGGTACATGTGATAGTCGGTCATGCAGACGCTACAGGCGCCGACCTGAACGAGAACCTCGTCATCCGCAGGGTCCGGTCGGTCACGCTCTTCGACCGTAATTTCGCCGACATTGGTCAACGTGCTGGCCCGCATCAGTTCCCCTCCATCGGTCGAGTCGCGGTCGTCACTACAGCAGTACCTCGGTCGTGAGTTGGTGTTGGTCGGGTCATGAGTCGTCTGGGCCGTAGCCCGTTGTCACTGGTCCAGCTAAGCTGGACGCACACAGCGGACTTAGCCTCAATCCGTACTATCGTAGTTTTCGGACCGCGTATTAAAATCTTGCCACGGTCTCCCCTAATCGGGCGACGGATGAATTCGTAGATAGTGGCGTCCCAGTACTGCATACCGTCGGATCTCCCCCAGTGAGAGGGGTATTATACCTTACAGATGATTACCTTTATTATGGATCGGTAATTCGATAGTGACGAGGCAAACTGGCATGACCAATTCCAACAGGCGGACGTTTCTGAAAGCGACAGGTGTCGGACTACTCAGCGGTCTCGCTGGCTGTACACGGGGCGGCGATGGCTCAGATGGGAGTGGAAGTGACGGGTCAAGTGGGGGTAGTGATGGCAGCGATGGCGGAACCAACACCGACGGAAGCGACGGTGATCTCGCGATTCCGCTCAGCGAGTACGAGGACGCCGATATCGACTGGCGACAGTTCGAGGGGTCCTCGATCAACATCGGGGCCGTCCAGCACCCCTGGGTTTCGGCCATCAAACCCGCGGTCCCGGTCTTCGAGGAACTGACTGGAATCGATGTCGTCTGGAACGTCTTACCGGAGCAGCAGTTCCGGACCAAGCGCCAGACTGACGTCAGTACCGGTGCCGGGCAGTTCGACGTTTTCTACATGGACCAGGTCGTCAACCAGTTTCGTGAAGAAGGCTGGATCCAGCCGCTCGACCCGTTCTTTGACGACGGCAGCCTCTTCGACGAGGACTGGTACGAGCCTGACGACCTCTTCGAGGCGTCGCGGTGGCAGGCCCATGGTGGTGGCTACAGCGACACATGGACTGGAATGCCGATTACCGTCGAAGTCCAGACGCAGTTCTACCGCAAAGACCTCTACGACAAGCACGACTTGGAGGTCGCGGAGACGCTCGAACAGTTCCGACAGAACGCCCAGACCATCCACGAAAACGAGTCGGACGTCGTCGGCACCGTCGGCCGCGGCGACAAGGGCTACGGGATGAACATCTACATCCTGAACACGTTCCTGCGAGAGTTCGGCACCTCGCTGTGGACCGAGTTCCCGACAGACTCCGGCCTCGACTCCGACGGCGTCATCGACGCCGCCGAGTGGTACGTCAGCCTGCTCCAAGACTACGGCCCGGAGGGCGCGTCGACACAGACGTGGTCGGACGTGCTCTCGACGATGCAGGAGGGCCGCGCCGGCCACATCGTCGCCGACGCAAACCTGTTCTGGCCCGGACTCACCGGCTCTGACTCCTCGGTCGCTGACAGCATCGGTATCGCGAAGGCTCCCAGCCCGGCTGACGGCCAGTTCTCGCCCAACGCATTCAACTGGCAGATCTCCACGTCCAAGAACGCACAGAACTCCGAGCAGGCGTTCCTGTTCATGGTGTGGGCGTCCTCACAGCCGACCAACACCTGGATGCACGTCGAGGGCGACGCCGCGTTCTCCGTCCGACAATCCGTCTGGGAGAACGACGAGTTCCGCTCGCGCGTGGGCGAGAACTTCGCGCAGGTCACGCTCGAATCCCTGCAGGAAGCGGCGCCGGACCCCTTCGACCGGAAGTACCCGCAGTGGGGCCAGCGCTACTCCGAGGAACTGCAGCGCGCAATAGCCGGCCAGAAGTCCGCTGAGGAAGCGATGACTCAGGCGGCGTCCATCGCGGAAGACATCTACAGCAATTAACTCTAAGCCACACCTGCGCCAAAATAAACCCCACAAATGAGTACACCAACGCAAACGGAAACGACACCACAATCGACCTTCGCCAGGCTACGGGACCTGTGGAACGACTACCTCCCGTACTGGTTCATGGCACCGATGGTCGTGGTGATGGTGATGATCACCTTCTTCCCCGGTGCCTACGACCTGTATCTCAGCCTCATCGCGGAGCCGGCACTCGACGTGTTTTCGGCCGAGTTCGTCGGACTGCGAAACTTCGAGACGGCGTTTACCCGCGGCGGCGCGATTCACTCGTTCGTCATCACGATTACCGTCGTCACCTGTGCACTGCTCCTTGAAACCGCGCTCGGGTTCCTCCTCGCCGCGCTCGTCGCCGGTGTCGGTTCCAACCGGGCGAAGTCGTTCTATCGGGTGTTGTTCATCATTCCGATGGCCGTCGCCCCCGTCTCGCTTGCGACCATCGGCCGGATCATGCTGAACAGCGAAATCGGCATCATTCCATACGTGATAAACACCGGAACCCCGTTCGCAGCACCGAACTTCCTCTCTGATGTCCCGCTGCTAACGGTGATCCTTCTTGACGCGTGGAACTGGACGCCGTTCATGTTCATCATCTTCTACGCCGGCCTCTCGTCGGTGCCGAAGACGCTCATCGAGGCCTCGCGGGTCGACGGCGCGCCGATGTGGCGGCGCTACGTCCACGTCATAATCCCCTACATGAAGCCCGTCGTCTTCGTCGCGACGCTCATCCGGCTTATCGACCTGTTCCGTACCTTCGGCGTGGTGTACGGCCTCACGGGCGGCGGCCCGGGGACGGCGACCCAACTCGTAAGCATCAACATCTACGAGCAGATGTTCATCAACAACCAGATTAACGTGGCCGCGGCGATAGCCATCGTCTACCTCGTCCTCGTCGTCGCGCTGTGTAACGTCATCATCGCGAAGGTCGGCTTCGAGGGGGTGTGGGACTGATGGCGACGACTGACGGCGATTCCCCCACCGCTTCACAGCGACTCGACAAGGACACCCGGGAGACGCTGGTCACGGTCGTTCGACACACGATTCTGCTGATGTGGTCGTTCATCGTGCTGTTCCCACTGTACTGGCTCGCCTCGATGTCGCTGAAGCCGCCGGGCACAGCGAACTCGCTGCCGCCTGACTGGATATTCCTGCCGACGGTGTACAACTACATCCAGCTGATTCAGGACTCGGGGTTCGTCGCGGCCTTTGCCAACAGCCTCGTGATGGTGTCGGCGTCGGTCGTCCTCGTCTTGCTTATCGGCGTGCCCGCCGCGTACGTCCTCTCGCGGTACGACATCCCGATGGAGCGGGACGTGCTCGTGTGGATACTCTCTTCGCGGATGCTCCCGCCCATCGCCGTCGTGCTCCCGTTCTTCATCATCTTCCGGGAGCTCAATCTGTTCGACACGCGCATCGGGATGGTGCTGATGTACGTCAGCATCAACCTCTCGCTGGTCGTCTGGGTGATGAAGGCGTTCTTCGACGGCATCCCCGAGACCTTGGAGGAGGCGGCCCGAGTTGACGGCGCGACCCAGTTCCAGGGTTTCAGGAAGGTCGTCCTGCCGGCGGCCAAGCCGGGCATCTTCTCGGTGGCCATCATCAGCTTCATCTTCGCGTGGATTGAGCTGCTGTTCGGGCTCGTGCTGACGAGCTTCGAGGCCGTGCCAGTGACGCTGTTCGTCTACTCGTTCATCGGCTCCCGCTCCATCGAGTGGGGGATGCTCGCGGCCGCCTCGACGGCGATGATCGTCCCGGTCGTCATCTTCCTTATCGCGGTCAACAAGTACCTCGCAGCCGGCCTCAGCTTCGGTGTGGTGATCAAAGAATGACCACGCTGTCCACACCACGAAAGGCATCGCCCGCAAACGACGCCCCTGCGGCGGCGGTAGCTTCAACTAGCCGCACATCGGAGGCAAAATAATGGCAAAGATCACAATCGACGACGTTACGAAGCGATTCGGTGAAGGAGATGAGTCAATCGTCGCCGTCGACGACGTCTCGCTGGACATCCGCGATGGCGAGTTCATCGTCTTCGTCGGTCCGTCCGGGAGCGGGAAGTCAACACTAATGCGCATCGTCGCAGGGCTGGAGACGCAAACGGAAGGCGACATTCACATCGGCGACGACCTCGTCAATCAGCTCGGCCCGCGCGCCCGGGACATCGCGATGGTGTTCCAGAACTACGCGTTGTACCCCAACATGACCGTCGAGGAGAACATGTCCTTCGGGCTGAAGATGTCGACGGATATGTCCGCCGACGAGATCGAGGAAGCCGTCACGTCCGCCGCCGAGATGATGGATATCGATATGCTGTTGGACGATAGGCCCGGCGAACTCTCCGGGGGACAACAACAGCGTGTCGCGCTCGGTCGCGCAATCGTCCGCGACCCGAACGTGTTCCTGATGGACGAGCCGCTGTCGAACTTGGACGCGAAGCTCCGGGCGGAGATGCGCACCGAGATCAACCGACTCCAGAACGACCTCGACGTGACGACGCTGTACGTCACCCACGACCAGACGGAAGCGATGACGATGGGCGACCGACTCGTCGTCCTCAACTACGGTGAACTCCAGCAGGTCGGGACGCCGCTGGAGTGTTTCTACCGCCCAGCCAACCAGTTCGTCGCCGGCTTCCTCGGCTCGCCGTCGATGAACTTCTTCGAAGGCACGGTCGAAGGCGGAACGCTCCGCGCGGACGGCTTCGACTTCGACCTGACCGAGAGGATGCAGTCCTCGGTCGGGAGCCGCAACAACCTCGTCCTCGGAATCCGGCCAGAAGACATGGCGCTTCACGACCGGGCGAACTCGGGCCACGAGTTCGAGGCCGTCGTCGACGTCGTCGAACCGATGGGGAGCATCTCCTACGTCTACCTACAGGCGCGGGCACAGAGTCATGAACAGACGTTCATCGTCGAGACGGACGGTCAGCGGCCAATCAGCGAGGGCCAGCACGTCTACGTCGAGATTCCCGACGGAGATGTCCACCTGTTCGACGCCGCCAGCGGCGAGACGATCCACCAGCGCCAACTCGGTGACGACGCGGAGATGGCGCTCGAAGAGCAGATGAAACCCGCCGAGTGACGGCAATACCCGCCGTCATCATCCCACTCGCCCCAACCGACCGACAGTTATCGACACACGACACATGACAGCTCAAGACATTTCACACTACGAGACGCGTAACGCTATCTGCGAGTACGGCCGGAGCCTGCTCGACGACGACCTGACAACCGGGACTGGCGGAAATCTCAGCGCCCGGCTCGACGAGAATCACATCGCGATCAGCCCGTCGGGAATCCCCTATGGAGAGATCGAACCGGAAGACGTTCCGATCGTACACACGGACGGCACTGTCGTCGAGGGCGACGTCGACCCGTCGACGGAGCTACCGATGCACCTGGCCGTCTACCGCGAGCGACCGGCGGTCGGCGGCGTCGTCCACACCCACTCGCCGTACGCGACGACGTTCGCCTCGCTGGGCGAGCCGATACCGGCCTCGCACTACCTCCTCTCGTTTACCGGGACAGAGGTCCCCGTCGCCGAATACCGGACACACGCGACCGAAGAACTCGGCGAAGCGGCCGTCGACGCGCTGGGCGAGTCGTTCAACGCCACGCTGTTGCGCAACCACGGCGTGCTGACCGCCGGCGAGTCGCTGGACGACGCCTACACGGTCGCGCTGATGGTCGAATACTGCGCCCGCATCCACCATCAGGCCCGGGCCATCGGCGAGCCGGAGATCCTCCCGGACGAGGAGATCGACCGGCTGGCCGACAAGCTCGACAGCTACGGACAGTGACCACCCGTGCGAACCACACCTGAAAGCATCCCATGAACCACGTCGCAATCGACATCGGCGCGAGCGGCGGGACGGTGTTCCTCGGCGAGGTGACCGAGTCCTCGTTCGCGGTACAGGAGGTCCACCGGTTCGACAACCGACCCGTCGAGCGGGACGGCCGCTACGTCTGGGACGTCGACACGCTGGTCGACCACATCGGCGACGGGCTCCGGGCTGCCGACGACCGCGCCGACGGCCTCGACACGGTCGGTATCGACACCTGGGGGCTCGACTTCGGACTCCTTGCCGACGGCGAACTGCTCCGGGACCCGGTATCATACCGCGACCCCGAGTCAACGGCCACGCGCGAGCAAGTGTTCGAGGCCGTCGGCAAGCGGCGGCTGTTCGACGCGACCGGCATCACGAACTGGAACACGCCGAACACGCTGTGGCAGCTCCATACCATCGCCAAGCGGGAGCCCGAACGCCTCGAAGAAAGCGACGGCCTGCTCATGATGCCACAGCTTCTGTCAACACGGATTGGAGGGGTGCCGGTGGGCGAGGTGACGATTGCCTCGACCACGCAGATGGTCGACCCCGAGGAACGAACGTGGGCCATCGACCTGCTCGACGAGTTGTCGGTTCCAACGGACCTGCTCCCGGACCTGTCCGAACCCGGACAATGTCTCGGGGCGGTCGATGACGACGTCGTCTCGGGGTTGTCTTCCACACCGGAGATCGTGACTCCGGCGAGCCACGACACGGCGGCGGCTGTCGGCGGCCTCCCGCTCGTCGAGGACGCCGCGTTCCTCAACACCGGGTCGTGGTTCGTCCTCGGCGTCGAGCGCGACGGCCCGGTGCGGACGGACGCCGCCTTCGAACAGGCCGTCTCGAACGAACTCGGCGTCGACGGGTCCGTCCGGCTCCTGAAGAACATCAACGGCTTCTTTATGCTCGAAGAGTGCCGCGAAGCGTGGCGCGAGGCCGGGAAGTCAGTCGACTACGGCGACCTGCTGTCGGCCGCCGAGAAGGCCCCGCCACGGACCGCACTCGTCGACACGGACGCCGACGCGTTCGGCATCGACGAGCCGATGCCCGACCAGATTCGGGCCTACTGTCGCCGAACGGACCAGCCCGTTCCGACAGGGCAGGGCGGTATCGTCCGCTGTCTCCTCGACAGCCTGGCGGCGAAAACGGCGCTGGAACTCGACGCGCTCGCGGCAGTCATCGATGATCCACCATCGCGCATTGTTCTCGGTGGCGGCGGCGTCCGGAACGAACTGTTCTGTCAGTTACTGGCCGACGCCACCGACCGCCCAGTGTCGACTGGGCCAGTCGAGGCGACGGCTGTCGGAAACGTCCTCACACAGGCCGTCGCCGCCGGAACGGTTTCTGACATCGAAACCGGGCGGCAGTTGGTCGAGTCGGCGTTCGAGACGACGACATACGAACCGGGTACCACTGGCGAGTGGGCCGACGCAAAAGATCGGTTGGCTGCACTGACCGACGACTCGCTGTCCGAAGTCTGACGCTTTCACCGCGAGGTGTAGCCACCGTCCATCACGACGGTCGACCCCGTCATGTACGACGACGCGTCCGACGCGAGGTAGACGACGAGTTCTTTCAGTTCCTCAGGCCGGCCGAGTCGGCCCATCGGCGTGTTTTCGAGCCATGTCTCCTCCATCTCGGGGCTCTCTTCGAGCACTTCGTCGACGAGTTCGGTCCGCATGTAGCCGGGCGCAATAGCGTTGACGCGGACGCCCTGCTCGCCCCACTCGACCGCCAGTGACTGGGTCAGCATCCTGACGCCGGCTTTCGTCGTGTTGTAGCTGGCCTGTTTCTGTGGGACGTTCACGTCGAAGCCTGACATCGAGGAGACGTTGACGATACTCCCCTCGCCCCGTTCGAGCATCTGCTGGCCGACGTGTTTGGCACAGAGGAAGACGCCGTCGAGGTTGACCGACACGACCCGCCGCCATGACTCGATGCTCGTCTCCTCCGCAGGGGAGTTCTCGACGATTCCGGCGTTGTTGACCAGTACGTCGATCGGTCCGAGGCGGTCAGTCACGTCTTCGACCATCGCCTCGACCGAGGCCTCGTCCGTCACGTCGACCTCCCTCGCGATGACGTCTGTTTGACCGTCGAGTTCTGAGGCCGTCCGTTCCGCCTTCTCGATGTTCACGTCCGCGATAGCCACGTCGGCCCCCATCTCGGTGAGACCGGTCGCCATCTGTTTCCCGAGGCCCTGCGCGGCACCGGTGACGATAGCTGTCTCTCCGTCGAGGGAGAAACTGTCAAGTACACTCATGCGTACGCTTGGTGCTCCGGCAGCCTCCAGCATAAATGTACGCCTAGCTCTGTCATACGCCCTGGCGGCTGGTATCGGCAGCCAGTCATTACAAGTACTCCCTCGCAGATAACATAGCTATGCAAATCACCGACTTCGAACTGTTCGCCGTGCCGCCGCGGTGGTTGCTTCTAAAACTGGAGACTGACGAGGGGATCGTCGGCTGGGGCGAGCCCATCGTTCAGGGCCGGTTGGAGACAGTCCGTGCCGCTGTTACCGAGCTTATCGAGGCGTATCTCCTTGGGGCCGACCCGCTTCGAACCGAGTATCACTGGCGGAAGCTCTATCAGAGCGGGTACTTCCGCGGCGGGCCGATACTCATGAGCGCGCTCGCGGGCATCGACCACGCGCTCTGGGACATCAAGGGGCGGCACTACGGTGCACCAGTGCACGAACTACTCGGCGGGCACGTCCGTGATAAGCTACTCGTCTACCAGTGGCTCGGTGGCGACGACCCCGAAGACGTGGCTGTCGCCGCAAGAGAGGACAGGGAACGCGGCTACAGGGCGTTCAAGTTCAATTTCGCCCGCGAGTTTCGGCCGATTGAGACGCCGAATGCCGTCGATCATGCGGTCGAGCGCGTGGCCGCAATCCGTGACGCCGTCGGTGGCGATGCCCTCGTCGGCGTCGACTTCCACGGCCGCGTCTCGAAACCGATGGCTGCGGATCTTGTCGAGCGACTCGAACAGTTCGATCTGATGTTTATCGACCAGCCGCTGCTCCCCGAACACGACGAATCGTTTGCCAGTATCGCCGAGCGGACGACTGTCCCGATAGCGACTGGCGAACGGTTCTATTCGCGCTACGACTTCAAGCGCCTCCTCGTCGATGACGCGGTGTCGATACTCCAGCCCGACGTGACCCATGTCGGTGGTATCAGCGAAATGCGAAAGGTCGCGTCGATGGCGGAAGCGTTCGATGTGTCCGTCGTTCCACACTGCCCGCTCGGCCCCATCGCGTTCGCGGCGAGCCTGCAGGTCGGGTTTTGCGCCCAGAATGTCGTGTTGCATGAACAGGACCTCGACTTGCACGACCCGACGTCGAGCCAGCGACTCAAGATTCTGGAGGACCCGGAGACGTTCCAGTTCGAAGATGGGTACGTCAAACGACCGACCGGCCCCGGACTCGGTATCGACATCGACGAGGCCCACATCCGCGAGCTGGCACAGACAGAGGTCAACTGGTACAACCCGGTCTGGCATCATGAGGACGGGAGTGTCGCGGAGTGGTAACTGGACACGGCAACCGCACGTGGCGGCCCACCCTGTGTATTTTTATGGCTCTGTTCCGTGCCAACAGGTATGCGAACTGCTGTACTGGTAGAACCGACTGAGTTCGAGCTGGAGGACCGTCCCAGACCGTCGCCCGGGCCCGATGACGTACTCGTTGCCGTGCGCGACGTGGGCATCTGTGGCTCCGACGTCCACTACTACGAACACGGTCGTATTGGCGACTACGTCGTCGAGGACCCGCTCGTCCTCGGACACGAGAGCGCTGGCGAAGTCGTCGAGGTCGGCGAGAACGTAACCGACCACGAACCGGGCGACCGCGTCGCGCTCGAACCCGGCGTTCCATGCCGGCGCTGTGCCCACTGCAAGCGCGGCGACTATCACCTCTGTGAATCCGTTCGGTTCATGGCGACACCGCCACACGACGGCGCGTTCACGGAGTACGTCTCGTGGCCGGCCGACTTCGCCTACACGCTACCGGAGTCCGTCTCCACCGCAGAGGGGGCGCTGTGCGAGCCGCTTTCGGTCGGAATCCACGCCTGCCGCCGCGGCAGCGTCGGAACCGGCGATACGGTGCTGATAACCGGAGCCGGTCCTATCGGGCTGATGGTGCTAGAGGCCGCGCGCGCCGCGGGCGCGACGGACGTAATACTAACCGATGTTGTCGACGAAAAGCTGGCGTTCGCCGAAAAGCGTGGCGCGGACTTGGCAGTCAACGTTGCCGAAACGGACCTCGATGCGGCGGTCGCCGAGTACACGGACGGCGTCGGTGCTGATGTGGTCGTCGAAGCCTCCGGCGCGGAGCCGTCGATCAAGTCGACGATTGACGTGGTCCGTCGGGGCGGCACTGTCGTCCTGGTTGGCCTGGCCAGCGAAGCGGAGGTCCCCATCGACGTGCTGGAACTCATCGACAACGAAGTCGATGTCCACGGCTCGTTCCGGTACAAGAACACCTACGACGCGGCTGTCGACCTGTTGGCCGACGGCGAAGCCGACGTCGAGGGCATAATCGACTTCCAATCCGAACTCGAAGACATCGACGCTGCGTTCCGCCGAGCGATGGAACCAACTGTCGTCAAAGGTATGATATCACTTGATTCGTAACCAGCACTGCATTGAGAAGATTGTCACAAAGCAAGTATAGTATGATGGATAGCAGACCATCACTGAATACTGGGAGTGATTTTGGCAGACCCGGTGTATGAACGACATCTGACGAAACTCTGAAGCAACCGCTGAGACGGTTAACTATATCGAAGTATGGCCAGAGGCCGCTTGAGTGCGATCAATTTGGGTTTTGGAGGGCTTTGGTAGGTGCCTGAACAGGTACGTTCCAAGCTACGCACTGTACTAAGACCGTCACCATCTCAAAATAAGGTATCCTGAATATAGTACAATTCTACAGTTGTTGTGACTGGAAATGGATCTCTCAATTTATCTCTCCGTTCCCGGATTACGGAACTGCGACTGGTGCGCATGCGAACACCATCGATGCTGCCTATCAGGCCGAACGCCTCGACTATTTCTAGTTCTGAATGGCATAACACCATAGCATGGGGAATAAGATCGCAGAACAACCCCCGAGGTACTGCTTGGCAACCTCACCGATGAAACCGACTCGATTCGTCTCGGTTCGGGGGCGGCTCTGCTCAATCACTACAGTCCGTTCAAAATCGCGGAGCTATTCGGCTCCCTCGATGGCCTTGCCCCCTGACGGATCGATGCGGAACTCGGGCGGGCCAACGGCTCTCCGGCCGTCGACCGGGCACTCGGGACAGACCGTCGCGCCCAGAACCCCGACGAGGACCACGCCGAAAAAATCGAGGCTGTCGTTTCGCACCTTTACGATAGCTACCCGAACAGTCATGCCTACAGTGACCTCGAGATCCACCAGTCAAATTCAGACATACACGTTCCGTGAGGTCTTGGGCCAAGTCAGTTGAGCGCCGCATTGTCTTGCGAACTCGGCCTGCGCTACTGTTTCGCCACGTACATTCAACCGGATCTGGCTCCCGTTTGTTCAAGAAGTACCGGGATCACTTCGAATCGTCGGAGTTGTACGGCGGTATCAACAAGCTATCAAGAATGTCGCAGTGAATGCGGTTTGTGGTGAAACCGACGACGAATCGGCGCGGCTCCGAGCCGTGACCAACGCGTCGTTCGAGCGGATGGAGCGAGTGGTCGTTGGCACGCCTCCATCGGTTGAGGAGGCTACCGACGAGCTTGGGGCCGTGCCCGAACCGACGCCCGCCACACTAGATGCCGGAGAGTGGCCGCAGGCGATTTCCGACAGTCCGGACACACTCAATGACTTTCCTGAACAACTGTCTGATCGTGTCGGAATCGATGAAGTGATCATCCGGCACGTCGTCTGCAACCACGCTGACGCGCTCCAATCAAACGAGTTGTTCGCAGACCGTGTCGATCTCACACCGCGTTAGTCCCTTCTATCAGAGAGATTAACCGAGCGTCGAGATTCAGTACCAGAAAGTCGGCATATGGTAATAAATCTATGAGAAAGCGGGTCGTCTATGCGTTCTTATTTTTACTACGGCATATATGTGCGTGTATTTTCGTGTTTTGTACTTTTCCTGAAATACGGAATCTATATTTGCCCCTCTCAATTTTGTATCCCAGTATCTAACTGCACAGAGTGTAACCGTAATGGCATCTGGAAAAGGGCTAATCTACGGCGGTTCCAGATGCCACCTGTTCGGACCTGCTTAGTCATCGTCGGCCGTAGGAGCAATCGGCTCCGTCAAGTCGGTCCCGGATAGCGCGGACGGGTACGCCGAGTGGGTACAGATCGCGTTGATTGTACCGTGTCGAACTGGAGAAGAGTCTCCGTGAGACGGAAGCCAATCTCAACGAGATGCCCGGTATTCCCGCTGTGTTCGGCTCTGAGGAGACACCGCACTATAGCTCGCTGTGCCGGTGGAAACAAGAGTACCGGATGCGTGAGCGCCGCCGCCTGACTCCCTTCTCCGGACGTATCTAGGAGAGGAATCGACGTCGCCACCGAAACAATGGAGTCAAATGAAATATTTTTGACTTTTCAGCAGATATTGTGAGTGGCGGCTGCTGTATCTTCTGAGGTCGAAAAAGCCGTCTTTAGCGGCGTGAAATTGTGGATTAGTAACCCTACGCCGACGCTATCTTGCGTGCAACAAGATATGTTCGCGATTCATGTTCGGGAAACCCCTCACCCGGCGGAGGCTCACAAAATAGGGATGAGTTCCCTTGCTGTCAGACTAGGATTGCTCTAGTGGCTCGACCCACTCGGGAGCGCAATCATGGGTCCCGCCGTAGATCGAGCGGTCGGGATACTGGTCGTCGTCAGCCTCGACAGAGACGATCACGTTGCCGCCGGAATCTGAGATATCTGTAACGGTTCCGACGACTGCATCGAGTGGGCCGTCTCCGTCTGTCCAGTCGGCTCGGACGTGGTCACCGCGGTCGAAGTCATACTCCTCGAAGGAAGGCACTGTCGTACTCATGATCTCCTCCGGCTCCGAGGGAGACACAAATCCCCCTCTACGCCAGCCAGAGCGCTGATGAGTTTCGCCGTGAGAAGAAGAACTGATGACCGAATTGCGGGTCCGGAAACCCGATGGCTGGACGACCGTCTCGTTTCCCGACGAAGTCGGTACAATCTCGGTTGTCGGAGGGAAGGTCAACGGCCAGCTGTGCCTGACCCTCACCGGCGAACGGGAGGACGGTCCCCGTCTCGTCGAACCCGGTATTCTCGACGTCGACGAACGTGACGAGCACTTGCTGGAGACTACAGTGCCCCGGACCGAAGACGGGACGAGTGTCGTTTTAGATCGACTACTGCCGGATTGACTGCGATTTCAACTGAGGACTACCGCTCCCACGGGAAGAAGCCATTCCGCTCGCGATAGGCACTGATCTGGTCCTGAAACTCTTGTTCCTGGAAGTCTGGCTCGTCGCCGTGGATATCCTCCGGTGAGACGCCGTCGGGAAGATGCTCATAGCCTGTGACTTCCTCCGTGTTATCTTCCTGTTCGGGCTCGTGTCGGTGCTGCCCACACTCCCTGCAGGTCCAGATCAGCCGGTCAAGATGTGGGTGACACTCGAAGCCATCGAGTCCGTGCGATTCGTGTCCCGTCACGGCGCCACACTGCCGACAGTGGAACCCGATACCGATTATCTCCGGTTCGGCTCTTGCCTGATGGCGCTGCACGACGCCGGGAACAAGCCAGTACATCCCATCATCCTCTCGGAACTCGGTCAGAATCTGCTGGAACTCTGAGCGGTCGGTGACTGGCGACCCGTCCTCGAGATAGATCCGTGGCTGGACGTCGTCTCCATCTCCGTCCCAGTTGGTCTGTTCGTCGGCTGTCTCCAAGAGCGCCTGTGCGGGTTCCTCGTCGATCGTGGTTTCGGTCGGCAGATCGGGCCAGCCCTGCGTGAGAGTGGCGGCTGGCTCGGTGCCGAACGCTGCTCGGCACTTCACCGTTCCATGGGAGGTGTCTTCGCCGCTCGCGATGCTGTCGGAAACGGAGAAGGCCGCAGCGCCGAGCGCTCGTGCATGGAAGTCAGTGTTCGCTTCAACGAGCGCCAGAACAACCCGCCCGAACGTCCACTCTCCAAGTGGGCTGCTATCCTGATCGTCGGACGAAGTCTCGGAGACGCCGGTTTGAGCGCAGAACGGACACTGGCGCTCGTCCCGTGGAATGTCCTGTCCGCAGGTTCTACAGGTGCGAGCATCATCCTCTGTACGGTCGGGATACTTGGTGGATTCGAGGACTCGTTCCCGTCCGTTCCCCCTCGTTTCAGGATCGGAACTCGCTGCGCCGCGGATATCAGCGGGATCGTACTCAGGATTTCGGTCAGTCACACGCTTGGTTGCGTTCGTCATCGTATTTAAACTCCAGCCCCGAGGGAAGCACAAACCAACAGAGAGCGAGAGTCTTGCCTGATACAGTGAAACAGTTGTCGACCTGATGATGTTGTCACTGGTTGCCGTGCAAAATGTAGAGTATGAAGACAGCAACGACACATTTGCACTGGTGGTTCCGACGATGAAACCGTGGCCCGATTGTTTTAAGAATCGGGTCCCTTCCTGACACATAATGTCCCTGACTGACTCTCTGCTGGGCACCAGCCCCGTCCGCCGTGCCGCCTACGCCGTGGGGCTGATTGCGCTGTTCGGTCTCGTGTTCGGTTTCACTTGGTCGCAGGCTATCATCGTCGCAGCTGTCGTGCTCGTGGGCGAATCCGCCGAACTCGCGCGTCCGTTGCCCGGACTGGATGAACGCCATTTCCGACTCGTACTCGGTCTCGTTGCCGTAGCTGCCGGTGGGGTCGCCTATTGGGCGCAAGGAGACGCGACAGTCGCCGCGGTCGGAGTCGGCGGCGGTGGCTGGCTTCTGCTGGACGCACTCTATAGCCTCCGGGAAGGCATTCTGTCGGGCGACGACGGGATGGCTGAAGCCGATTCCAGCGAAGTGTTTCTGTCGATGCAGGTCGGCCACCTCGTCGCCGAGGAACTGAAGGACGGTCCGAAGACGGTCCCGGAACTCGCTGATGCCTGTGATATGACCGAGTCACGTGTCCGCGAGGCACTGGACTACCACGAGCAGGCGGACACCGCCTACAGGGACGGCGGTCAGTGGCACCTCGACGAGTCGAAAATCGGGGCGTGGGCGTTCGTCAGGGACAACACCCGGCGCGCTCTGGCCCGGTTTTTTCGTCCGTTCCGGCTATTCGTACCGTCGTGACTACTTCTCATCAGTTCCCTCGACTGTGCGGGCTGCGGTGTGACTTCCGTTGCGGGATACGCGCCTTCTATTCAGCAGTCTCTCAACGGACTCCTGCCATTTCTGTCATAAACGCGGTGACCGACTCAGAGGGTACAGTCAGCACGACGATGGCAGCCATACTATTCCTAATCTGCTGAATTAGCCCGGCTATCCGAGGTGTGGTTTGAGTATACAAAAACAATATTACGATTGGAAATTGCAGAAACTGTTGAAACGTGCTCCGAATATTGGCAAAAATCCACCATTACCGACTCCCAATTCTTGGTGTATGCGGGGCAATAATGACTATCGTACTCTCTAACCCGGGCAGTAGTCCGGCCACTGTAGGCCCGCTCAGTGTAGATATGTTCTGGGGTTTCTCTGGCTGTGTGTGGAACACTGATACTATCTGTTCCCGTTCTTGGTGAGTATGATCCAGGGGAATATGGATTAGAACCCTAGAAACGCAAGAAGTAGCACTTCTGTGCCGCTGATTCGGATTCTCTGTAATCCAGAGCGGGGTTGGTGTAAGACTCGCGCTGTGCATCTTGCACAGCCCAATCTACCAACCCCGAGACAGATACCAGTGTTTCACTGTCTTTGGTAAGAGCCGAGACCAAGACACGACGAGTTGGCTACTCGCCGTCCGTGCTGTCCGTCACTTCTGCGATGAACGTGTCCGTTGATCTGTCCAGATCGTACTGGTTGATGAGTTCGAGGGCAGCCAGCGCTGCGCCTGTGTCTACGAGGTCTGCGGCGAGCAACCGTTTGAGACGAAGGGTGCCTTTGTGGGCACGGTCGGAATCTGAACCTCGCATCTGGGAAAATTCCATCAAGAGTCGTCGCCAAGCAGTCGCCGAGCCGGTCACCGTGAGATTCCAGTCCGGGGCTTCATACCTAGAGGACGACTGCCGGCGGTAGTGGCCTTCAAGTCTGTCAAGCAGGTCGTCGATAATCGTGCCCTTCTCAACGGTCCGTCCGTGTATGGCGTAGTCTGGGTCGACGAGACTGCGCCACTCGTCGTAGGAGGCGATATCGTACTCGACAGCTAGCTCGACCTCGACTGTTTCGAGACAATCGGCCTTCCCGGGTTCATTCACACGCCGAAGTCGATCTGCGGTCCCCTCGGCGTGGACTGTGAGGTCTGGGAACTGCGCTTCGCTGGATGCTGATTGCTGTTCTCCGGTCTGATCGCTGTTTGTGGTCTTCGATGCCATGGGTACTGTCGGGACGCTCTCACTGGACCGCCCCGCACCCGACTGGGGGCCAAAAAATAGAGTTTTGATGAGAACAGCTGGGGTAGCTGGGCACGTAGCGAGTTCTGGTTACGTCTCACGAAATGAGCGCAACCCCAAGGAATTCGCCTTGCCGGAGAAAGAGACTGTAATTCAGGTTTCAAGTGTGAGGACGATATCTGCGTCCCACAGGAGAGTGTACTGGCTATAGTGCCCTTTCCCCTCTCCAGTCCCTCGTCGACTCCCTGCGATCTCTAAGAAGCAGAGTTCGTTGAGTAGCTGTCGGGTCCGTTCTGTTGAAAGCGGGTCTGCCCCACTCTGATCACAAATATTGAGATACATCTCGCGTATTCGCATCGTCCGGAACCATTCTCGGTCTGGGTGGTTCTGACTGAGGTTCGCTAGCGCGACTAGAACATGCTTGCTATGGGGCGGAAGCCCAGAAATCAATTCAAGCAACCGGTCAGACTCTGCTGAGGCGCGTGCATCCGAAAGGTGTGACTCTTTTACTCGCTCAGCGTTCTCCTTGTTCGCTTGGTCACCAGCATATCGGAGGAGGCGCATAGCCTTTCGTGCGTCTCCATGTTCCTTGGCGCTCAGTGCCGCAGCACGAGGAATGACTCCCTCCTCAAGGACGCCGTCAACGAAGGCATCGGTCCGATTTTGAAGTATCTCTCGAATTTGCTCCGCATCATAGGGTTCAAAAATAAACTCGTTATGGCCGAATGAACTCTTTGTCCGTTCGCTCATTTTGTCCCGATAGTTGATTTTGTTTGATACCGCTATCACTCCAATTGGAACGTCAACACTCCCGTCTTCCCCGGCTCTTGACAAGGCCATCAAAAGATCGTCGTTATTGAGTTTGTCAACCTCGTCTAAGACAATGATTGCAGCGTCATAAAATTCGTTCAGGACCGACCACACCCGTTCAAAGTACTCGTTCTCTGAAATCCCGCGTGCCGGAAACTTTACACCGCTTTCTGGTGGGTTGATTGCACGACCGTATTTGCTCAGAGCGTCAGAGTTACCCTTTGCCTGCTGACAATTAATATATCCTGTAGCAAGCTTCACATCCCGGTTTTCAGCTTCTTCCCGAGCAATCTTGGAGACGTGCTTTGCGACGAGTGACTTCCCACATCCGGTTTTCCCGTAGATGATGATCGAATTCGGCGGCTTCCCGACGACAATTGGCCCAATCTCCTCAGCAACTTTCTCTATCTGTTCATCCCGCCCGACGATTCGTTTTTCACTGGGTACGTAGTCAATTTGAAGGATCTCACGTTGCTCAAAGATTCTTCCTCCGCTCTTATCGACACTATCAAATACGCTATGGAGTGTCTCTGACCCGTCCTCGCTATCCATTATTAGAGTTAGACAGCAGTCAGCGAAATAAAACTTAGGTACCTGATTATGAGTAAGACGCCCAGGAAACCAAGTGAAAAGACAGATATCAGGATTTCCTTCTTACACAAAACTTAGCTGGCCCACACCAGATTTTGAGTAAGATGGAGGGGGACACACACCTAGTTTGGAGTAAGAAGGACAAGTAGGCCGGGGCAGAGAGAAGCGACATAGAAGGTTGTGGCGACACGTTCGTTGTCTCTACGCGGACTACACTACTACTTACTAGAACAACTAGACTAGAGGAACACACCTAGTTTGGAGTAAAGAACTTACTCCAGATCAAGTTATCTCGTCTTCTACGACACTAATCGTATAATCCTTACTCAAAATCTGGTGTGTGTGTCTGAGCCTGAGTTTTTGTTGCTGACAGTTCAAACCGATAGAACAGCTACACCTAGTGTGATTTGCTCACCTGAGGCGACAACAGACTACTACAAGCAGACAGCCGATGAGCGCTCATTCGGTCGCTGAAGAAGTGTGATACGAAGCTCCGGATTCAAAGGAGGTCAGCTCCTCGATGCGGTCTTCGAGTTCTGCAATCTCGTCTTGGAGCTGCTGAACTTCCTCATTATCAGCATCGCTGGCGACAAGGCGATCTTTCAGTCCCTGAAGCCGGGTCTCTTTGGTCTCCTCGTCAACATCGGCTTTGCGGACGTACTCGGTACTCTCAATGTCGTACAGATCCGTCTCGGACAGCTCGGTCACGTCGAGTGCGTCGTCCACCTTGTCCCGATCAACACTCGTCACGCGCTCCCGGTTGATACCGGCGGCTTCCAGCGCGTTCAGCACAGTCTCATCGTCTTTGAGTGAGCGTTGGCGACGTGCGGTCCGCTGGACGGAGCCAAACTGTCCGCTGACTGGCTGGTCGTGATGGAGCCGACTCAGGATGACGTCAGCGACCTCTTTCCGAAGGTCGTTGGCACTCCGCTGGACATCCGACAGCATCGTGTACAGGTCCACGAGCGTATCCGTCTCGATATCCCCAAACGTGTCGACGTCGTGGCGCTCAAGGGCGTCGGTCAATAGAAGTGCGTCGCTGTACACTTGCAGATCCGGCTCAGTCCGCTCGGTTCCTTCATCCTCATCGCCGGTCGTGGCGATCTGTGTCGTGGTTTCGAGGTCGCTTTGTCGGATGATACCGGCGTCTTCGTCAATCTCTATTCGTGGATGAAGCGACCAGACCGTAGCGAACGGCTCGGCATCGGGTGGCAATCGGTCAAGAGCGAACTCCTGATTTGGTTCGTCATGCACCCGCCGAAACAGCGTCTCGAACTGCTCGCGTTGGAGTGGTCGTGTCTCATCCTTTTCCACGTAGTCGACGATGATTCGGTGTTCCTGTGTCTCACTGATCCGGAACGGCGTATGTGAGAGTGGCGTCACCAGCACTGCATCAGATGGGAGTTCATCAGCCTCCTCCAACAGCGTATGCCAGTTGACACTGAACGACATATTCGATCCAGTACTGCCACCATCAAATGACTACTGCTCACGCGTGCACACACCACCGTTTCCGGTGAAAAACCACCAGACGGAAGTAGTGTTTACACTCGAAACACGGTGTGGTGAACCTGAGATGTGACCATACTCAGCGCAGAAATGACCTACACTTCGAGTAGCTCCATCGGCTCGACCTCGAAGGACAGCAGATGCGACCGGAGTTGGGCGTAGGCCCCGTCACCGTCAGTGGTGACGCAGTACCGGTTCAGCCGGGCCTCGCGAGGATTGCCGTCGTTCTCTTGCCACTCTTCCAGCGTGAACTCAAGCGCCTCCAACTCGCTGTCAGCGCCTTCAAAGACGGCCGCGACCGACGGCGTCCCATGGTTGTCAGCAACGTATGCGACCTTGACAGCGTCGTGGTTGGCGTCAAGTTTCGTCCACCCGTCGAGTTTGTCTGGCGGGACCTCGGCGAACTGCTCGATCTCACGTTGGATCAGTTCGGCTTCTGCGGCGTCGCGCCACGCTTGCTTGATATCCTCGGCTTGGGACCGCTCGATCTCCTGAAGGACGTCACTGTCGATACAGTCGGCGGCCCACGCAAGCACGGTCTTGGCCTTCTTGTGCTTTTGTTCGGGTTCGCCGTCCAGCTGTCCGAAGTTCATCCCTTGGGGAGACATCAAGAGAACTGACGACCGCCAGTAGCCGGGGTCAGCGTCGCGTTCCTCGTCGGCATTGGGAGCCCACGACTCCATCGAGGTTCGGACTTCTTCGTGGTGCCCGAAGCCGGTTCGGACGCCGCCGGCGCGCAGGATTCGTTCTGCGAGGTCGATGGTTCGCTCGCGCTCATCAGCGGGCACTTCATCGGGGCGGTCAACGTCGGCGTAGAACGGTAAGCCGACTTTGCTGATGATCGTCTCTTTGTAGTTTGGGATCAGCAGCGGTTCATCGACGAAGATCGGGTCAAACGGTGGTTCGTCTGTCGGCAACATACTGGAAAGCCTCCAGCCACTGAGGCAGCACAAAATCGCCCTGCGGCGGAGTCTGGTCTAGAGGTACTGGTCGGCGGTGTCGCCGTGGTTCGCTTCCAGGGCTTCCCAGTCCGCCATCGCGTCGTACTCTGGCCGGACCTTTCCGTCAGAGAGCATATCGTCGACGAAGGCTTGGACTTGCTCGTCGATAGAAGCGTCCTGCAAGTCACGCTCCCGAGCGATAAACTGGATACCACAGAACGAGCGTCCGTCTGCTGCGAGCTGCCAGAGTAGGAGCTTCCGGTTCTGATAAATCAATCTGTCAAAACAGAGGCCAGTATAACTGCACACCCGGCGACGATACTCAGTTGTGGCAGCGCCGCCACGGCCCTGATTGCGCCTGAAAACGGTCCGGAGGTAACTTCGATACTGGTGCTCAAAATTGTCTGTTCGACAATTACGCCGATTGTCCCAACGAACACGAAGCCAGCGCCGGCTTTGATCGTCCTGTACATACTGCCGCAACTGAGAGACCGGTGTATATTTTTCCAAGATATCCCTTGGTTACTCTGCGTCGTAGCCCCACTCCCGTAACTGGCCGGCGACGGCGTCTAAATTGGCAAGACCCACTAAATACGCTGCTTCGCGGAGGTCGGCTTTATTAACTGATTCAGTGATATCGACGTCTCGCAGCGCGGCTTGCTCCTTATCGAGAGTCGATTGCTGCAGGTGGAGCTGCACGGTCCGGGCGCGGCCATCGGTAATTCCATTGCGCGCGTAGATCCACGGCAGGCTTGACGTAGACGGCTCTTCCGTGACATCGGTGTCTGACTCTATAGATATCTCCGCGTCGGTCATCGCCGGCGTATCGTTGTCGTCTCCGTCGCTATCATCATCGTTGCCGAGCGGGTCGTCATTACTCGCACCGCTCTTGAAGCCCGTCATGCTGTTTCCTCCAGTGCGCCGGGCTCGGGCGGACTCGGTGCATCGACGCCGGCTTCGGCCTCAAAGAACCGGGCGAGACGGTCAAACTGAGCAAGCGTCTCGACCTCGTAGTCGCGGCGGCGGTCGCGATGCTCTTGGACATATCGGAATGCAGAGCACTGCTGCTTCCAGCAGCCTTCCATGAGCGATGTCCTGTCGCCGATGGTCTCTGGCGTGGCGAACTCGATGTCATCGAGCATCTCGCGCTGGTCGCTCGTGTTTTTGACACCGTTCGGGACGGCGCCGAGGACGCCGACATCGATATTGAGCTGGTCAGCGAAGTTACTAGCGAGTTCGGCAAGCCCCTCGACACTGGCCTGCCCCTTCCAGGAAGGTTCGACGGGGATGACGAGATTCCGCGTCGCGTAGATTGCGTTGTAGAGGTGGTCCGACTCAGTTGCCGGTGGGTCACAGATGAGGATGTCGTACTTGTCGGCAACGCCGGCATCACGAAGTACACGCTGCAACTGCGCGTAGATGTTGTACGCGTCGCCGAGATCCTCAGCTTTGTCTTGCTCACGGGACAGGTGGTCCGAGAGGTCCGAAAGCATATTGTGCTCTGGGACGACGTCAACGCCGTCGGCGGTACAAATGAGATCCTCGAACGGTCCTCGGGGGCTGTTTACCATATGCCGGACGAGGTTGTCGGCGCTACTGTCGGCGCGGTCGTCGTCGACACCCAGCAGTCTGGAGAGGTCACCATCCTGTGGATCGAGTGGGATGGTCAGGACATCGAGACCGGCCCGGGCGTGTGCGACGGCGAGGTTCGCGGTCAGCGATGTCTTGCCGACGCCCCCAGCTTCAGAGTACACTGTGTAGCTCAGCATATGTTCTTCTGTGTCTCTCTAAGATAAGTAACTTCGTCAGACAACTAATCTAAGAGTCTTATCTAAGATAGTTAGCTAAGACAGTTATCTAAGATGCTTGTCTAAGACTCATATATGTAGTCCAGAATGACGCTCCTAATGCGTGTGATTCGACGGATAACTGAACGAACGCACTGTTGTAACCGTCAATTTCCATGAATGGCTGAGTGGCGTGTGGGTCATCAGCTATCACGATGACCCACACAGCCGCGACCTGTGCAAGAGCATTCGAACCGCTTCACGAGAAAACCAAAGAAGTCCTCTCAACAGTTCGGAAGGTAACCAAGCTGGATAAATGTGCGATCATGAAGTTGATCACTTTGGGAAGGTCAGATCGGAAGTCAAGAAAATCTAAATTCCTCGGTATGTGACGAACGCGAATATAATTCCTACTATCAGAGATAGAACTAAACCAAATACATTCTTGATGAACATCTCCACTATCAGGGTAGCAGCAACTGTAACAAATGCCCATACTACAAGGGCCAACTTGATACGCAGATATTCGCCCCCTAGCTTATCAAAACTATTAGTCACATATTTGTTATTTATTCGCAGGTATTAAAGTATAACCTATCATGAACCAATCTTACTTCATTCTCAGCCCACTGTAACCGCTGAGACGTCTAAATCCTCACGCATCAGAGTCCATCTTGGTCTCCTGCACGATCTATGCTAATATGTTGTTTCTTAGAGGTCAGAATTTGGGGCAGATTGATATAGCTATATAGACTTTATCAGACACAGAAATCCCGAATATTCACGCACAGAGTGCCTGAGACGGCGATATTCTGGCTTTGTAGATAGGTTTGTATTATGTCAGTAAGCAACACCAGTTTTACCCGGACCGCCGCTGTACGGGAAGCATGGATCGGCTTCCGCCTGCATACGACGCTACTCCCGGGGGTGATGCCCTCGAAGTAGCCATCGAGAAACGACTCGTCGATATCGACTCCGGGCGCTACCAAACGAACGTCGCCAGCGTGCTGCGGAAGTTCGCAGCTTGGTCCCGGGACCAGCACGGTATCTCCAGTCCCAAAGACATCGACGACGACCTTTGTCGGCAGTACGCTCGTGACCTGGCCCGGGCCGACGACAGAGACGATATCTCACCAGAAACCGCCCGACGCTACTTCGCCTACGTCCGCTCGTTCCTCACGTGGGCCGTCTACGAGGGCCTAATTCCGACGAACCCGGCCAAGACCAACCACGCCGAAGGCCCACTCCCGACTGACGAGACTGAAACAGACCAGCAATACTGGACCGCACGAGACCGCGACGCTATCTGTGCGACAGCCACCGCCCGTGTCGATGAGGCCGGCGAAAGCGACGACATCGACCGCACGGCGGCCTACCGTGACCAGGCACTCGTCTTCCTGCTCGCCTACTCCGGTGCTCGCAGCGCGGAGCTCGTCGCTGTTTCTGATGACGAGGAACGGAACGGCCTCCGGTGGCGTCATGTCGATCTAGAGGCTGGCACAATGCAGGTGTTCGGCAAGAATCGCACCCGCGAGTCTGCACCGATCCTTGACGACGCGCTTCGCCCGCTCCGGCGCTGGAAGCAACTTCGAGAACCTGACGAGAATGAGGCCGTCTTCCCCAGACTCGACAACGCTGCGAAAGCGCTTGATCCCACGCCGTCGATCACCACACAGTCGGCTCGAAATATCCTCGCCGATCTCTGTGAGTGGGCCGACTATGAGTTCGAGGAACCACTAAAGCCACACGGCGCCCGTCGTGGCCTCGGGCGGGAGATTTATCGCGAGAATCCACAGCTGGCACAGGACGTACTCCGGCACAAGTCTATCGAGACAACCCACGAAGGCTACGCTCAGGAGGCCGCAAAACGCACGCGTGACGAAGCGAACGATATCATCTCAGACACAGAACGGCTGTTATAGATACAGCAACTCTATTTATCGCTGCAACAGCCAGTACAGGTGGTCCATGTACGCCGGGATTCGTACGGACAGGGAGACTGCAAAAACGTTACCCGCCACACAAACACAGCTTCCTCATATGCCCTCCAGAGACCCTCCGAGTCAGTGGACAGACCCAGAATACGTATCAACTGTTGTCGGGGTGCTTGCTACTGGCGCTTTGATATTCTACAGTTCGCTCACGCAGTCCGGTCCGACTGTCGATGAGATCGCATTCGTGATTCTCGCAATCACTGTTCCTACTACCGTCGCTTATGAACTCGCTCGTCGCTTCGGATGAGGGATACACAGGCCACAGCGTAGCCGTTTCACACTCTCTGAAAAAGCCCCATGCCCACAGTAATCGATAGTGGCTGTCATGAACTCTTATACTTGCTAACTTATCCATCACTCAATCAATGTTTCTGCAGCGTAACTATCATTACTTAGTCACGACTGGACCATTCATGGGGGCAATAGTTCAGCGTGGCTAACGCGGAAATTCCGGGGCAATGTCCACAGTGTGGCTCCATCGACATCCGGGTAGTCAAGGTTGCACCGGTTGATCACGAGCACGGGGACGAGTGGCGTACCCGTGCCGAGTGTACCCACTGTGGCGAGTACACTGAATGGTTCTGACATCGCAGCGGTGAGCATGATACTCCGGGCCTGCGTTGACACCGCACGCAGGCACCGTGACGGGCCCCTATTGTAATACTCAGTCAACCGTCGGTATGGACGCCAGTACGCTACTATCAACGGCTACAATTGTTGTTTCGGCTTCTGGATCTTCTCAAAACCTGCTACGCTGGGGCTAACCAACACTGGCGTACAATCCACTCTGAATGTTGGTTAGTCACTTCTCGAAGCCTCTCAGACTGAAGAACGCGAGTCTGGGAGTTCGGAACTACTCTGGTGCAACGACATCTTCACACATTGGACACTCGGCCCAGATACTCTCCGTACCATCGTCTTTCTCGTATTCAACCAGCAGCCACGGAGTTGTGATACGCTCGTCGCAGTTTGGGCAGCGACCGAGACTTCGCGTGTCATCAGGCATGGAAAGGGGATGGAAGGAGCGTGTGACAGTGTTCCTTCCACGCAAAAATTGCCTGTCTTCGGAAATAAGTGTTAGCCAGGGTCTCGACCTCCCGACACAACGCTGGGGCACGGGCTCGCCGTACTGTCCCGGGTGCGAACAGCGCTGGCACTGTATTGGCGATTGGTCCGAGGCAACCGAGGACGGGGAGCTGCCAGAACCGACGACCTCACCGAGCGCTCTAAAGTAGCTGAGTAGCTCGTGAAAGTCGTCTTCGCCCATCGGCGGGTATGTGGTCGACATCGAGACGAACACTGACACACCGGCCTGCTGGAGTTCGTCTACCGCCTGCCAGCGAGTCATCGGTGGCGGGGCGTTCGGTTCCATCGCCCTGACGAGTGTGGCGTCGAAGGACGGAATCGACGAGCCGATGGTAACCGAACGAGATCATCGACGGTGGGGAAGTTGCCAGTGCCTCTTCACATGGAGGCTATAGACGCCATCCAATTGAGCCGGTCAGCGAGGTGAGAACGTGTCGTGTGTCTTGGAATCGCTTCTACAACCGACGATAGATGATGATCCCACCGAGAACAGCGACGATCATGCTCCCGGCAATAAGCAGATTCGTGGGTGAGCCGCCAGACGGCTCGACAGTGTCTGTGGCCGCGGTCTGAGACGGTGTGTCCGTCACGTTCGGCGTGATTGCTGGCCCACCACTACTGGTCTGGGTCGGGGTTGACTGCTTGGTGTCTGTCCCAGTCGAGTGTTCAGTTTCCGTAGTCATTGTAGGGGTGTCACCGGGCGTCGGTTCCGTTACTGTCGGTGTGGCCGTCGCTGTTACTGTGTCACCAGAGTCACTGCCGCTGGAGTCGCTATCATCGTCATCGTCATCACCGCCATCATTATCACCGTCATCATTACTACCGCCGGAACTCGACGAGTCTTCCTCTGCAGGCGTTTCTGTTGGTGTCTCTGTTGCAGTCGGAGTCGGTGTTGGCGCCTCCGTTGCGTTCTCTCCGGACTCGACTGTCAGTGTTCCATCGCGGACGCTGGTGACATTGTATGCGGTCCCGGATTCGTCACCGACGGCTGCAACGGTCAGGTCCACATCGCTTGTCCCGGCAGCCTTGCCGGTGAGCGTGACTGAGACAACAGACGTCGAGCCACTGTCGGCGGTATCCATTCCAGTCGCCGCAATGCGGACGCCGTTCGCCTCCTCAGAGGACTGGACTGTTTCTGGATTTCCAGCAACAGACGTGTTCGAGACTGTTGCAACCGAATCGTTGGTGCTTGCGATATCGAGATCCAGTGAGCCGACCCCGCCTGTGGTCGACGTGACTACGATATCAACAGTGGTTGTGTTTCCAACCGTAACAGTGTCAGTCGAAGGCTGGACCACGACACTGGTCGTTCCCGCACCCATCGCGATCCCCGCCCAGAGGGATACTGCTATACAAAGGCCGAATACTGTCGCAAGCTTCCTCATTAAATATACTGTCTCAATAAGTAGGATTAAGTATTCTGGTTACTGATTTAAAATCACAATACTACCTCTGGTGGGGGTT